>NZ_RZOS01000865.1:0-1233 GCF_004022605.1 Mesorhizobium sp. M4B.F.Ca.ET.089.01.1.1 | reverse complement strand
CCGGTGAAGCCGCGACCATCACCGCGGACATTGGCGACAGGAACGGACGCACGATTCCCCACCTCAACGTGGTGACGCGCATCGCCCTTCCCGGCCGCGTTCTTGAGGCTTACAGGCTGATCCGTCCGTTCATCGCGAACCTTCGCGCCAATGGCTACGAATCGACGTTGATGGAAACCGAGCTCACCGAAAGAAATTGCTACCGCGAAATCCGCAACGGCCTCGGCACGTTGCAGATGCTCGAGCTGACCGACCCGGTCATGAAGGGTCGCGCGGAGGTCGCGGCGTTTGTGAGCGAGCTCGATCGCCATCTCGCGGCAACCCTGGAAAAGGTGGGAAATGTCTAAACCAGGCAAACTGTCCGTCTCTGACTTTCCGATCGCTCCGCGACGGCCGAAGCCAGCCACATCCAAAGCCACAATGAAACCAGCCTCTGTGTCGGAAGAGGCAGAGGCGGAAATGACTGCACCGGAACCGACAGAGGCGCCGGTTTCAGAAGCGGGCGCGACAAGGGAACGGCCGCGGCGCAGTCTGCCGAACCCGAGCGGTGAAGAGCGCAAGAGCAAAGCGATCGAACGTGCTCTGGCCCAGGAGGACGGGCGCTATCGCCTGCGCGACCTGAAACGAGCCCACGCGCGAGAAGCCAAGCACTACGTCAATTGTCCCCTGGACTACGACACGAAGATGCGATTGCAAAAGGCCGCCTTCGACAACGACATCAAGATGACGGTGATCATAAAGGCAGCCATCGACCAGTTCCTCCGCGACAACGGCTATTGAGAATGACGGGCCGCGGCTTCCTATTTGGAATAGCCATCGGCACCGTCATCGGCATCTACGCCGCGCCTATGCTCGGCCGGCAGAGCATAGGCGTTCGCGAGACTTCGCGGGCCTATTTGTCTATCGTCAAAGGCACTAACCGCATACCCGATAAGGCTACGTGGCCGACCAATGAACACGCGAAATCGGAACTCTTCCGCATATCCAAATGGGATATAACCAAGCACGGTGATGGATCGACGGTTAGTGTGAAGCGGTGTATAAGTATTGATGAATATTCGATAGCTTGCGAACTATCGGCGCATCTTGGTTGGATCGATGGTGAAAAATTCGTGGAATCAGTGTTCAAAGGCGGGCCAGACCGTTGGGCAATGGTCGCAGCAAAGAACCGCTAGGGCCCTTGCAAACCGTACCGCCCGTATAATCACCGATCACTCCAAGAGGTCGGAGGAC
>NZ_RZOS01000864.1:0-1237 GCF_004022605.1 Mesorhizobium sp. M4B.F.Ca.ET.089.01.1.1 | reverse complement strand
GTCGAAACCTTCGCCGACGTCCAGCGCCTGGTCCAGGGTCGCGGCGGCGACGCCATCGCCTTCACCATGCTGCGTGGCGGCAAGGAGATCACGCTCACGGCGACGCCGGAGCCGATGGAGCAGCAGGACGCGCTGGGCAACAAGATCAAGGTGGCGGTGATCGGCGTCGCCAACAGCACGGAACTCGGCCAGCCGCGCGTCATCACCTACAATCCGGTCGGTGCGGTGGGAGCGGCCGTCGAAGAGACCGGTCACGTCATTCAGCGCACCGGTCAGTTCCTGCAGCGTTTCCTCGTCGGCCGCGAGGACAAATGCCAGCTGGGCGGGCCGATCAAGATCGCGAAAATGTCGGGGCAGGCGGCAAAGCTCGGCTTCGAGTGGCTTGTGCAGCTTGTTGCTTTCCTGTCAGTGGGGATAGGAATTCTCAACCTGTTGCCGATTCCCCCTCTCGACGGCGGCCACCTCTTGTTCTACGGCGTGGAGGCGGTCATCCGCCGGCCGGTGTCGGAACGGATGATGGAAATGGCCTATCGGGCCGGGCTGCTTCTGGTGCTCGGCTTCATGGGGTTCGTATTCTGGAACGATCTGTTTGGATGCTGAAATCATGAAGAAATTTGGCTTCAGCAGCCGCAATGTTGAGACGCCGTTTACCATGCACAGGGGTAAGGCGTGACGCGAAAGCCACGCACCAGGGTTAAGTAATTACAAATTAACCAGAAGCCTTGCGTGTAGGGAAAATCCGGTTAATACGGTATGGGAAAATTACCGCACGTCCGGTTTTCTCGCCGTGGGGACTACGAGAAAAGGTACAAAAGCCCGATGAAGGCAGCATCCAAGTTTCTGAGCGCCGCGTCCGCGGTGGCTTTGTCCGCCGCTCTGGTTGTGCCAGGCGCGCTCGCAGTGCAGTTCGTTGCCACATCAGCTGCCGAGGCGGCCGTTGTCTCCAGAGTCGAGGTGACGGGCAATCAGCGTGTCGACGCCGACACCATCCGCAACTACATCCAGATCAAGCCCGGCAAGGCCTTCTCCAGCTCCGACGTCGACGATGCGGTCAAGGCGCTGTTCGGCACCGGACTGTTCTCGGATGTGCAGATCAACCAGGTCGGCTCCTCGCTGGTCGTCAAAGTTTCCGAATACAAGGTCGTGAACCAGGTCCTGTTCCAGGGCAACAAGAAGCTCAAGGACAATGCACTGGCAGTCGCCGTGCAGCTGAAGCCGCGCGGCACCTTCTCCCAGC
>NZ_RZOS01000863.1:0-1243 GCF_004022605.1 Mesorhizobium sp. M4B.F.Ca.ET.089.01.1.1 | reverse complement strand
ATGCCGGCGCGCTGCCGGCAAAGCCCGATCTTTCCGGCATCCGCCGCTTTTCCGACGTCGTCCTCGTCAGCGACTTCCTCGACCCGGTCGAGGAGACCATGGCCTGGCTCGACGTGCTCGCCCGCCACGGCGTGCGCGCCCATCTGATCGAGGTCGCCGACCCGGCCGAGGAAACCTTTCCCTATGCCGGCCGCACCGAGTTCACCGATCCCGAAACCGGCGACAAGCTGACCGCCGGCCGCGCCGAGATGCTCGGCGACGAATACCGCCTGCTCTACGGCGCCCGCCGCCAGGAGTTGGCCGGCTGGTGCAAGCGGCTGGGCTGGAGCTTCACCGTCAACCATACCGACCGCCTCGCCTCCGAAGCGCTGGTGCGCATCCACATGGCTTTGACCGCCGAAGGCAGTCATGCAGGGTTGACCGTAGGTCATACCGGGTTGACTGCCGCTGGCAGTCATACCGGGTTGACCACAGGTCATACCGGGTTGACCATGGGTCATACCGGGTTGACCGCCGGTCCTGCCGGAAAGATCGGCGCATGAGCTGGCTGCCGCTTTCCTTCGGTGCGCCCATGGTGCTGTGGGGCCTGCTGGCGCTGCCGGTGATCTGGTGGCTGTTGCGGCTCACCCCGCCGAAGCCACAGATGGAAGTGTTTCCGCCGCTGAAGATCCTGGCCCGCGTCCTGAAGCGCGAGGAGACGCCGCAGCAAAGCCCATGGTGGCTGACGCTGCTGAGGTTGCTGATGGCCGCCCTGATCGTCGTCGCACTTGCCGAACCGGTCTTCAATCCGCGTGAAAAACTGCCGGCCGAAGGCTCGGCCCTGGCATTGGTCATCGACAATGACTGGGCAAGTGCCGCCGACTGGGGCAAGCGCGTCGCCACGGCCGAAAGGCTGATCGCCGACGCCGGCTCGAACGGCGTGCCCGTCATCATCGCCTTCACCGCCGAAAAGCCCAACGCCGAGATCGGCCCCTTCGATGCCGCGACGGCGCTCGACAGGCTGCGCGCCGCCAAGCCGCGGCCGATCCCGACCGACCGCCCCGCCGTCTATGCCCGCGTCGCGGCAAGCCTGGAGAGCCATCCCGGCGCAAGCGTCGCCGTGCTCGCCGACGGGCTCGCCGCGCAAGGCGACGAAGCCGCCTTCGACACGCTCCTGTCGAAGAATGCGGCGCGGCTGGTCTGGGCCACGTCCGACCGGATAACGCTGGCCGGCCTGACCGCTGCCGACAACCAGGTCGATGGC
>NZ_RZOS01000862.1:0-1244 GCF_004022605.1 Mesorhizobium sp. M4B.F.Ca.ET.089.01.1.1 | reverse complement strand
TCCCCACCTTCCCCTAACCTCCCTGTGAGAAAACCTTTTCCCAAATCCCCTTCGCTCGTTGACCTCACCCGTCATCACCGCGCAGGGCGATAAGAGAAAACCTTTTCCCAACTCAGGGATGCGCCTCGACACATGTCCTCCGACGCCTTGCCAGCGCCAGCCCCGGTCACCCTACGTGAGGTGGCATTGGCCGCCGGCGTCAGCGTGGCGACGGCCTCGAAGGCGCTGAACGGGCAGGGGCGGATGACGGCGGAGACGCGCGAGCGTATCCGCGAGACGGCGCAGCGGCTTGGCTTCCGGCCGAACAGCCTGGCGCAGAGCCTGCTGCGAAAACGCTCCTTCACCGTCGGGCTGCTCACCAACGATACTTACGGCCGCTTCTCGCTGCCGCTGATGGCCGGCGTCTCCGATGCGCTGGTCGATGCCGGCGTCTCGGTCTTCCTGTGCAATGTCGAAGACGATTCGCGCCTCGGCCAGCTCCATGTCGAGGCCATGCTCGACAAGCGCGTCGACGGCATCATCGCCACCGGAAAACGCATCGACCGCCATCTGCCGATCGACCTCTCCAATCTGCGCATTCCGGTGATCTATGCCTTCACCCAGCCCGATCCGGGCTCGGTCGCCTTCGTCTCCGACGATGCCGGCGGCGCGCGGCTGGCGGTCGAGCATTTTTGTGGGCTCGGACGCCGGCGCATCGCCCATGTCAGCGGGCCGGCGAGTTTTGCCGTCGTGCATGAGCGCGCGCGTGCCTATCGCGAGGTGCTGGCCGAGCACGGCCTGCCGGCCGCCGAGCCGTTGCTCGGCGCCTGGTCGGAAGGCTGGGGGCATGAGGCGGTGGCGAAACTGTTCGACGGCAAGGGCAGGGCGGAGACGCCGGACGCCGTCTTCTGCGGCAACGACCAGATCGCGCGCGGCGTCATCGATGCGCTGCGCGAGCGCGGCATCGGCGTGCCCGAGGAGGTCGGCGTCATCGGTTTCGACAATTGGGAGATCGTGGCCGAGGCGACGCGCCCGCCGCTGACCTCGGTCGACATGAACCTGGCGACGCTCGGCCGCGAGGCCGGGCTCGCTTTGCTTTCGCTCGTCGGCGGCCAAGCGGCCGCGCCGGGCATTCGAAAACTGCCGTGCCGGCTGGTGGTGCGTCAGTCATGCGGCCGCCCAGTGGGCGGCTAGGAGAACGCGCGGCGCGATCTGGGAGAGCGCCGCAATAGGGAGGAGAACCAATGAGGAGGAGAACCATGAAG
>NZ_RZOS01000861.1:0-1244 GCF_004022605.1 Mesorhizobium sp. M4B.F.Ca.ET.089.01.1.1 | reverse complement strand
CGGGGGTGAGCGCGAAGGTGCGGATCTCGCCGCCGGCAAGTTCCGCCACCTGCGTCTCGCCGGTGGTGGTGATCTCGTCATAGCCGTCGCCGTGAACGATCCAGGCGTGCTCGGCGCCCAGCGCCTTCAACGCCTCGGCAACCGGCATGATCCATTCCGGCAGGAACACGCCGACCATCTGCCTGCTGACGCCGGCCGGATTGGACAGCGGTCCGAGCAGGTTGAAGATGGTGCGCGTGCCAAGCTCGCCCCGGATCGGGCCGACGTGCTTCATCGCCGGATGGTGCGCCGGCGCGAACATGAAGCCGACGCCGGCTTCATGGATGCAACGGCCGATCGTCTCCGGTCCGATGTCGATCTTGACGCCGAGCGCGGTGAGCACATCGGCAGCGCCGGTCAATGAGGACAGGCCGCGATTGCCGTGCTTGGCCACCGGCACGCCGCTCGCTGCAATGACGAATGCCGATCCCGTCGAGATGTTGACGCTGTGCGAATTGTCGCCGCCGGTGCCGACGATATCGATGGCGCCGTGCGGAGCCTCGACGCGCAGCATCTTGGCGCGCATCGTGGCGACGGCGCCGGAAATCTCGCTCACCGACTCGCCGCGCACGCGCAGCGCCATCAGGAAGCCGCCGATCTGACCGGGCGTTGCGTCGCCCGACATGATGATGTCGAACGCCTCGCGCGCCTCCTCAAACGAAAGAGGAGTGCCGGCGGCGACCTTGGCGATATGGGTCTTCAGCGCACTCATCGGGCCTGCGCCTGGGAAACCGCGGCCGGGTCGATGCGGACGTCGTATTGCGTCTGCAACTGCGCCACCAACTGGTCGAGCAGGTCGTCCGACATGCCGGCGGTGAAGGATTTCTGCGCGTCGTCGGGCACGGAGCTGCCATCGGCGCCGGCCGGCTCGAACACTTCGGCCACCTTGTAGAGAATCTGGCCGTCGCCGGTGGGCGAGGGGATCAGCCCGGTGCCGCCTTCGCCGACGCCGAACATTTCGGCGGCGCCTTCCTTGCCGAAATCGGCGTCATCGGCTTCGCGCTTCAGGCCGCGCTTGGTCTGCTTCTCGAGCTTCAATTCGCCGGCGATCACGCCGAGCGTGGTGCCTGCCTTGAGGCGCTTTTCCAGCTCCTGCGCCTTGGCGTCGAGCCGCTTTTCCGTTTCAGCCGCCGTCCAGTCGGCCACCACCTTCTGGCGAACCTCGTCCAGCGTGCGGTCGCGCGCCGGCGTGATCGATCCGACTT
>NZ_RZOS01000860.1:0-1255 GCF_004022605.1 Mesorhizobium sp. M4B.F.Ca.ET.089.01.1.1 | reverse complement strand
GTTGCCGCCACCGGCATAGCTGCCGACCTGACCGCCGCCCTCGCCGCGCGCGTCGAGCATCTGCAACTCACCGCGGAATTTCTGCAGCACGACCTCGGTCGTGTAGCGGTCATTGCCGGTCTGGTCCTGCCATTTGCGCGTCTGCAACTGGCCCTCGACATAGACCTTCATGCCCTTCTTCAGATACTGCTCGGCCACCTTGGCGATCTGGTCGTTGAAGATGACGACGTTGTGCCACTCGGTCTTTTCCTTGCGCTCGCCGGAATTCTTGTCGCGCCAGCTTTCCGAGGTGGCGATGCGGATGTTGACGACCGGCTCACCCGAGTTCAGGCGGCGGATTTCCGGGTCCGCCCCGAGATTGCCGACCAGAATGACCTTGTTGATGCTACCCGCCATCGTACTTCTCCGCGCTCATCCGAAACAAATTTTTGACGCTGCACCTTACAGCTTGCGGGCAATCGCCGCCCGTCGTGACTGGCTTTTCCCACAAGGTTTTTGTTCTCTTTTCGTTCTAGGATGTGGGCGACGCGCTGTCAATGGTTGTCAGCAGCATGTAGTGTTCCGGCCCGGAATTTCCACGTGATCGGGAATGGATGGAGTGCCAGGTGAATTCGATCGCACATGGGGACCAGCCGCGCGAACAGTGGCGCGCCGGTGTCGAGACACGCATGCACGTCTCGGCCAGAAATGGCGCCGCGCAGCTTTGCATCTTTGAGCAGTGGGTCGAACCCACGGTCGGCGCCCCGACGCATTGGCATTCGGTCGAGGAAGTGCTCACCGTCATCGCCGGCACGGCCGAGATGTGGATCGACGACGAGCACAGCGTGCTCACCGCAGGACAGTCTCTCATCATCCCTGCGCACAGGAAGCACGGCTTCCGCAATGTCGGCAACGAATCGCTTCACATCCATGCGGTGCTCGCTTCGCCGATCTTCGAAGCGACGTTCGACGGGCCGGCCGGACTGGTGAGACGCTGGCTTGCTGACGTTCGTAAACAGCGCTTGCCAAATCAATAAGTATCGACTTATGCTTCAGCCATGATCGAGGCAGAGATTTTCCGCGCGCTGGCCGACCCGACGCGCCGCGCCGTCTACGAGCGGCTCGCCGCCAGCGAGATGACCGTGTCGGAGCTGCGCACCGGCATGACGGTATCGCAACCGGCGGTTTCCCAGCACCTGGCGGTGCTGCGCGGCGCCGGCCTGGTGGTCGAACGGCGCGCCGGCCGCAACGCCTATTACCGCGCCGACCCGCAAGG
>NZ_RZOS01000085.1:0-17490 GCF_004022605.1 Mesorhizobium sp. M4B.F.Ca.ET.089.01.1.1 | reverse complement strand
GTATACGCCGATCTGGCTGGCGAGCGCCACGCATCTGCGCCAATGCGCGGCGCTCGCCAGCCAGATCGGCGTATACCGCCTCGAAGTGCCGACCGGGTTGGAGCGCATCGGCGAGGCCGTCGCCCTGATCGAGCGCGACCTGGCGGTCGGCGACGAGGCTCGGTGAGGCGGGCCATGGCTTCGATCCTTCGCCTGTCGCTGTTTCGGGATACCGCCGGCTTCGGCGCCGCCATGGCCCGCATCGGCCGGCGGCGGACATGGATCGCGCTGGCCTTCCTCGTCCTCGGCAGCCTGACCGAAGGCGTCTCGATCCTGCTGCTCATCCCGCTGCTGCATCTGATCGGCAAATCCGACCAGGATTTCGCCATCAGGCTGCCCGACAATGCGTTGCTGCACTGGCTGGCGCCTGGCGGGACGCTTGGGCTGGCGACGGTGCTTTGCCTGCTCGTCGGCCTCGTCGCGCTGCAGGCGGGCTTCAACCGCTTCAAGTCCGTTTACATGGCGCGGCTGCTCTACGACTTCGTCAACCGACTGCGCATGGATCTGTTCGAGGCCATCGGCAGGGCGCGCTGGGGCATCTTCGCGCGCACGCGCAGCTCCGATCTCGACCACGCGCTGACTGGCGACATCGACCGCGTGCAGGCCGCCGCCTTCTCGCTGCTGATGCTGGCGCAGACCGCCGTGCTGCTGGCCGGTTATCTGGTGGTGTCGCTGTTCATCTCGCCGGTGATGACCTCGTTCGCCATCGTCATCGGCGTGCTGATGTTCGTGGCGCTGCGGCCCTTCCGCTCGCGCGCGACGGCCTATGGCCGCGTGCTCACGGCCAATCGCCAGGACCAGTACCGCACGGTCTCGGAGTTCCTCGGCGGCATCAAGGTGGCCAAGAGCCTGAATGTCGAGGCGAGCTACTTCGCGCAGCTGCGCGCGACGCTGGAGAAGATGAAGGCCGACAACCTCAACTACGTGCGCAACAGCACGATCGGCACCGCTTTGTTCCAGGTGGCGAGCGTCATCGGCCTCAGCCTGTTCATCTACATCGCGCTCACCCGCTTCCACCTCTCGCTGGCCGAGATAGTCGTGCTGCTGCTGGTCTTCATGCGCATCGCCCCGCGCTTCATGGACATGCAGACGCAGGCGCAGCAGTTGCTGATCAACCTGCCGGCCTACGCCTCGATGCAAGGCCTGCAGACGCGCTTCGACGCCGAGCGCGAGCCGGCGGGAAGCCAGGGCACGCAAGGCGCGAGGCTCAGCCTCGATGTCGGGCTCAACATACGCGATGTCTCGCTCGCCTATGGCGGCCTTGCCGATGCCGTGGAGGGCAAGGCGGTCGTCAGCGGCATCACCTTCGGCCTTCCCGCCGGCAAGGTCACCGCGCTGATCGGCCCCTCGGGGTCGGGCAAGAGCACGATCGCCGACATGCTGCTTGGCCTGCTCGAACCGACGCAAGGCAACATCCTCGCCGACGGTGTCGAGATCGGGCCCGGAAACCGCAGGCTTTGGCGCGACCAGGTGGCCTATGTGCCGCAGGACGTGTTCCTGCTGCACGATACGATCGCGGCGAACCTCCGGCTCGCCGCGCCGCAAGCCAGCGACGCGGAGCTGTGGGCAGCGCTGCGCTCGGCGCATGCCGCCGATTTCGTCGAACGGCTGGAGCAGCGCCTGGACACCGTGGTCGGCGACCGCGGCATCAGGCTCTCCGGCGGCGAGCGCCAGCGAATCGCGCTGGCGCGGGCATTGCTGCGCAAGCCGTCGCTGCTCATCCTCGACGAGGCGACCAGCGCCCTCGACTGGCAGAATCAATCGCTGATCGCCAAATCGATCGACGGGCTGCGCGGCACGATGACGATCCTGACCATTGCGCACCGGCCTTCGATGATCGCTTTCGCCGATTGGGTCGTGGCCATTGAGAACGGCCACATCGTCGAGGTCGGGCAGTATCAGCGCTTGAAGGCGAAATCCGGCAGCCGGCTGTCCAGGATGCTGTCCGGCGAGCAAGCGGAACGAGAGGTAGCCGACGCCGGCTGAGGGCGCTCGGTCGGCCGTTGCTGCGGGACGCCGCATTAGGGCGGTTCAGCGTTTCATAGAATCGCCGGCCCGCTCTACTCGCTACGCAATTATCCTGAAATTGTTCTAGCGGATGCTGCGCCTGGCGCTGAACTTCTCGCCTTCGGCAGCCTTCGGCGCGCCCAGGCTTCTTTCAGCCTCGCGCATCCTGTCGGCCGTGGTCGGCGCGCTCCTGGCAACCATGAGAAAGACCAGCACAAAATAGCCGGCCTGAATAATGGCGGCGCAGATCACGGTGCGCAGCACGATCGTGCCGAGCGAGGCGCCTTCGAAATAGGACCACGAGATCACGATCGCGAGGGCGAACAGCATCCCGAAGATGAATTTTGGCAGTGACATCTCCGTCGATCCATCAACCGACGCGAGCATGCAAAAGTGACGACTTACCCACCCGAGTATCTCCCCATGCGCCACGCGAGCTATTCCTGCTGCTCGCTTTCGACCGGTTGCTTCCGGCCTTCCCAACCTATCCAAACTCTAACAGGAACATTTTGCGACTCTATTAAGGCGGGGACGCGCGGGCAAGGCCAACGGCAAATAATTTCGAATGGGTTTTCGGCTTCGACTCTGCCATGCTGCGTCGCACACGCAGGCTTCACAGCCGATTGCGAAAAGCGGATTATGCTGCAGTAGAATTTACAATATTAATTAGTATTTTACTGGAATAACTTGGCCATGCGAGTGATTCGGAGGTGAGTTTAAGCGATCCCCTCTGCGACAAGGAACGATTCGCCCAAAAATGGCCTCAAAAAGGCACTACATTTCCTGGTGTTGCTCATATCTTGTCACAAACGTGCCATAAAGGTGAATTTTTGGGCAGCGCACGTTTATTATTTAGTCAATTCATGACGTGACTATTTCATCGCGATGGGAAATTGTGTGTTGCGCTGCAGCATTTTTTTGATATCGTGCCGTAAACCATTCGTTCAACGTATGGAGTTGCGGCATGAGGGATATTGCCAAGCCGGCCGATGCGGGTTTCTCGCATGCCGGCATTGATTTTCCGCCACCGATCGGCGGCCTGCTTAAGCGCAGTTTCGACATCGTCGGCTCATTGGCCGGGCTGGTGCTTCTCAGCCCGCTGTTCCTGATGGTCGCGATGCTCGTGAAGCTGTCCGACGGCGGGACTATCTTCTATGGCCACAAGCGCATCGGCCGCGGCGGCCGCATCTTCCCCTGCCTCAAGTTCCGCACCATGGTCCAGGACGGCGAGCGGGTGCTGGCCGCGCATCTTGCTGCCAATCCGGAGGCCAACGCCGAATGGATCGCGACGCGCAAGCTGAAGAACGACCCTCGCGTCACGCGTGTCGGCCAGGTGCTGAGGAAGCTCAGCCTCGACGAACTGCCGCAGATCATCAACATCCTGCAGGGCGACATGAGCCTGGTCGGGCCGCGCCCGGTCGTGCGCGACGAACTGGAGATTTATGGCAGCGCGGCGGTCTACTATTTGAAGTCGCGTCCGGGACTTACCGGGCTGTGGCAGGTCAGCGGCCGCAACGACGTGTCCTATGACAGCCGGGTTGCCTTCGATCGGCACTATGTCGAGAACTGGTCGCTGTTCGAGGACATTCGCATCATCTTCAAGACAGTGCCTGCAGTATGGATGTCACGCGGCAGCTACTGAGCCGCAAAGCCGGGCTCCGCAAGGAGCGCGGCACCTTCGATTGGGACGCCGTTTCGCATCGGATCGGGCGTCCGGCAGCAAGCTCATCGGGCGATGGGGCAAGCGGATCGGAAACGTTCAGTTGAAAACAGACATATTCGGACTCCTTCGCGACAGCCGTCTGTCGCGCCCCATGATGCCGGCGCGGCTTGCTGTCGCCGGCCTTGCGCTTCTGCTTGCCGTCCCGGCGATCGCCGGCGACTACCAGCTTGGACCGCAGGACAAGCTCAACATCCGCATCGCCGAATGGCAGACCGTGGAGGGCACCTTCCGCGACTGGTCGGCCATCAACGGAGAGTATTCGGTCGGCCCCGCCGGAACCCTGTCGGTGCCGTTCGCGGGAGAATTGCCGGCCGCCGGCAAGACCACCGCCGAAATCGCCGCGGCGATCAGCGAGACGCTGCAGCGTAAGCTTGCGCTTTCGGACAAGCCGGAAGCCTCGGTGGAAATGGTCCAGTTCCGGCCGTTCTACATTTCCGGAGAGGTGCAGAGCCCCGGGCAATTCCCGTACGTGCCGGAACTGACCGTATTGAAGGCGATCAGCGTCGCCGGCGGCATCCGCCGCAACGCGGAAAATGGCCCGCAGCAGGATCGCGACCTGATCACCGCCAAGGGCAATTTCGACATCTACGACGACCAGCGGCTTCGGCTCGTCGTCAGGCGCGCCCGCATCGACGCCGAGCTCGCCGACAAGACGACATTCGAGGCGCCGAAGGAAGTCGCCGACGATCCGAAGGTGGCGACGATCGTCGCCGACGAGATGGCGGTGCTGACCTCCGACCAGAAGAAGCTCAAGCTGAAGCTGCAGGCGCTGGACGATCTGAAGAACCTTCTGCAGAACGAGATCGAGTCGCTGCAGAAGAAGATCGTCAACCAGCAACGCCAGGTGGACCTCGCCAAGGAGCAGCTCGACAGCGTCGGCGCGCTGGCGCAGAAGGGCCTCGTCGTGCAGACGCGGGTGCTGAATTCGGAACAGACCATCGCCGACCTGCAGGGGCAGATCCTGGACTACGAGACGGCGATCCTCACTGCCAAGCAGTCGATGAGCAAGGCGACGCAGGACGCCACCGACGCCGAAAACACGCTGAGATCGAGCCTCGCTTCCGACCGGCAGCAGGTCGAAACCGACCTGAAGGAAGCAGAACTCAGGGTCGGCATGCAAAAGGGCCTGATGACCGTGGCCTCGGACCCCGCGACGCAGGCGGCCATGACCAACAGCGATCAGCCCGCGCTTCAATATGTGCTGGTTCGGGTGGTCGACGGCAAGACGAGCGAGATCGCGGCGACCGAGGAGACCCCGGTGCTGCCTGGAGACGTGATCAAGGTGAAGCTGGCGCCGATGACCAGCCAGTAATGCATGCCGCCCAAAAGCGCGCAGCGCTTTTGGGACAACGAGATGCACAGGAACAACACCTGAGGCGCGACGCGGCTCGGGTGGTCGGCAGGCCGGACGAGTGGGGCGCCGGCAAGAGTTGAAAATGGGAGCATCGAGTGCCGCCCGGCGGGCGCAGGAGAGCCGCCGAAGAAGTCGCGCAGCGATCCGCTGATGAAGGCCACGAATGCAGCCGGCAACCCGTCACGTCTACCTCAATCTCGACGCGTTGCGCGGTGTGGCCGCGATCAGCGTGATGCTCTACCACTTTTCGCCGTTCATCGCCGACGGCAAGGTGCTGCCGTCGAGCTACCTGGCGGTCGACCTGTTCTTCCTGCTCAGCGGCTTCGTTATCGCCCACGCCTATGACCGGAAGATCGAGGCGGGGATGGGATTCGGATCCTTCCTGCTGGTGCGGCTGATCCGGCTCTATCCGCTCTACCTCGCCGGCACCTTGCTCGGCGCCTTCTACCTGCTGATCAAGAACACGCTGATGCCCGGCGACTACATGCCGATGTCCGACATCGCCATGATGCTGACGACGGGCATGCTGTTCATCCCGCTGGTCGGCAATGCCTATCACACGATCTTCCCGCTCAATCCGGCCTCGTGGTCGCTGTTCTTCGAGCTGCTGGTGAACATCGCCTATGTGCTCCTGTTCTTCGCCCTGTCGAAGCGTGTGCTCTCGGCGCTCGTCGCCGGCAGCCTCGCGCTGTTGATCGTCGCCGCGGTGTTTTCCGGCACGCTCGATTTCGGCATGACCGGCGCGACCATCGCCAGCGGCCTGCCGCGCGTCGCCTTCTCGTTCTTCCTGGGTGTGCTGATGTGCCGGTCGATGGCGCAGGGAGGCCTCGGCTTCCTGCAGCGCGGCTACTGGGCCGAGATGGCGCTGCTTCTGACGCTGGTGATCTTCGCCATAGCGCCGGCCGGCGGCGGCGCGCGCGCTGCCTATGATCTGATCTGCGTGGTGCTGCTGTTCCCGGTCATGGTGACGGTCGGAGCGGCGGCGCCCACCCGGCCCGGCCTGGCGAAGCTGTTTGGCTGGCTCGGGCGGATCTCCTACCCGATCTACATCATCCATACGCCGATGCTGATGATCATCGCGGGAGGGGGCAAGGCCGTCTCCATCGATCCGTTCGCCAACCATCCCTGGTTCGGCATCGCCATGGCGGGCGCCGTGATCGTCATCGCCGACGTCGCGACACGCATCTATGACGAGCCGGTGCGGCGCTTCTTGCAGCGGCTGACCCAGCGCTCGCGCGCCATCGCCTGAGTTTTTCTGAATGATAGCAGGCGCTCAGCCGCTTGCGGGCTTCGCTTCCTGGATAGCGACGCGCGCGCGCTGCGGCCGCGCCGCCACGGGCGCCGGGCGCAACTTGAACAGGCCGTAATAGACGACGAACGAGGCCGTGAAATACGGGCCGAGGATCTCGACCTCGAAGAAGGAGCGGAGCAGCATCAGGCCCACCGCGCCGGCAAGCACGACCGAATCGACGCGCCAGTCGCGGAAGATCACCGACGAAACGTGTCCCCAGAAGGACCGCAGGATGACCAGGGCAATGAGCGTCACCCCGACGAAGCCAAGCTCGACCAGCGTCTCGATATAGGTGTTGTGGAAGTGGAAGCCGGTGCGGGTGGTGATGTAGAACTCGGCCCACAGCCGCTCGGCCTCGGCGAAGCCCTGCACCCAGTAGGCGGCGTAGCCATAGCCGAGAATCGGGAATTGCTGCGCGGCCTCCCAGCCCTGCTCCCACAGATAGGTGCGCCCGGTAAGCGTCGAATCCTTGCCGAAGAGGCCGAGCACGAAGTCGAGCAGGCCGAGATTGAGCGCAGCCATGACCGCGCCGACCAGCGCGCAGGTGCCGACCGTGAACAGCACCCGCCGATAGCGGCGCGACAGGACCTTGCTCACGCCGAGCAGCAGGACGACGCCCACGGCCGCCGGCAGCGACGCCACCGAGGTGGCGGAATGGGCGATCGCCAGCATATAGAGGGACAGCAGGCCGATCGGCGCCGTCCACACCAGGCTCTGCCAGCCGCGCCGGTAGAAGATGGCAAAGACAAAGCAGAAATAGAGGCCGAGCGAGGCGAAGAAGCCGACCTGGTTCTTGGAGCCGAAGGCGCCGACGAAATTGGTGGTCCCGTCGATGGTGTCGAGCGCGTAGCCGCCGACGCGCAGCGAATAGAGCAGCACGAGGAAGATGCCGATCAGCGAGCCGACCACCAGCGTGCGGACACTGACCGTGCGCGCGGCGACATAGGCGCACAATATGTGCGAGAAATACTGCAGCGCCGCCCGCGCCGTTGTGCCGGGCGCATGCGACCAGAACACCGAGAAGCAGATATAGGTGGCGAACAGCAGCGGCAGCCAGGCGTCGGAGAGATGCCGCAGGAACCGCCGGTAGTCGACCAGGATCAGCGGCAGCCAGACCGCATAATAGGCGAGGATGAGAACCTTGCCGAAATTCGTGGAATAGGCGAAGGCGATGACCGAGATGGCAACGGCAAAGGCGCCGTAGACGGCATTCCTGTCCGGATCGATCAACAAGGATTTTGGAATCTTCATATCCCTACCGGATATCTCTTTCGCTGAGCCCTTGGGAGCGGGCTGTCAAAGGCCGGTGCGAAGCCCCGGGACATTCCCATCCGGGCTTCCATTGTGCAGTGCAATATAACTTACCGTCCTATCGTGCGGCACTCAACGACAAATGTTGTCGCGGACAAATGAGCGCCTGCAAAGCCATATGGCACAAACGCATGGCGCGAATGCGGCGACGGCGCGTGTCGAGGCGCTGCCGGCCACCCCCGCGCGCCGGCGCTACCACAAGGCGCCGCCGGTGATCTGGATGTTTTCCATGGTGATGCCCCTGGCAGCGTCCGAGCACAGGAACACCGCGAGCGCGGCGATCTCCTGCGGCTGCAACATGCGGCCCTGGGGATTGCCCTTCCTGAGTTCGTCCATCGCCTCCTCGACGCTGCGGCCCTTGCCTTCGCGCGCCACCACCTGGGCGACGTTGCGGCGCATCAGCTCGGTCTCGACCCAGGTGGGGCTGATCATGACGCAGGTGACGCCGTGCGGCGCGCCTTCCAGCGCGACGCAACGGGTGAGGCCGAGCAGGCCGGCCTTGGAGGCGCAGTAGGCGGGATTGTCCTTCCAGCCGACGGTGGCGGCGGTGGAACCGATGTTGACGATGCGGCCCCAGCCGCGCTCGATCATGGCGGGCAGCACGGCGCGAGTGACGCGGAAGGCGCCAGTCAGGTTGGTGTCGACGATCTTGTCCCAGAGCGCGTCGGAATGACCGCAGACCGGCTGCTCGGCGGTGGTGCCGGCAGCGTTGACGAGGATATCGATCGGCCCGAGCGCGGCTTGCGCCTCGGCAACGAAACGGTTGGTGAGATCGGTGTCGCGCACGTCGAGATGCGCGGCGTGCACCCTGGTGCCATGCGCGGCCAGCGCCGAGCGGATGCGTTCTATCTCTTCGGCGCCGGGATAGTAGGCGGCATCGGTCCCGCCCGCGTCTGGAGCGGCCACGTAAGAGCCGACGGCGACGCTTGCCCCGGCCTGGACGAGCGCGGCGGCGATGGCGAAACCCATGCCGGAAAAACCGCCGGTGACGATCGCGCTGCGGCCGGACAGATTGGTCATCGAGCACCTCCGGGATCAGACGGCTGCATAACCTCCCCGCCCATCGCCATCAACCTCCCTTGCTTGACGGCTCCAGCGGCTTGCCCAGCCAGTCGCGATAGAAGCCTTCGAGGTCCGGCTCGAAATCATGCACGATCGGATAGCCGGGCGCCGCCGCCTCGACCTCATGCAGCGTGCCGCATTCGGAGCAGATGAATTCCCGGATCTCCATCCATTCGGGATCCGGTAGGTCGCTGTTCGGATAGATTTCGCGCAGCGTCTCCTCTGTATCGCGCACGATGATCGCGGCCTTCAGCTTCCAGTTCCGGCGGTAGTCGCCGAAGGAATGGCCGCATTCGCATTTCGTCACCCGCTCGCCACCGCTCTGGCAGATGAAGAGGTGGTCGCCGACCGGCAGCAGGATCGGATCCTTCCAGCCGACGCGATCCTGCAGCACCGCGACATACTTGAAGAAGCGGTCGTCGTCCTTGTAGGCGCTCATGATGCGACGCGTCTGCGGCCAGGGCAGCGTGCCGGCTACCAGATCGGCGATGACTTCCTTGCTGTATGAGGTCATGTCCCCTACTCCACGCCGAAGGTCGATTGGGCATCGACATCCCAGAAGGTCGAAAAATCCCTGGTGAAGCGCGCGGAAAGCTTGATCGCGCTGGCATACATCTTCTTCACCTCGGGCGCGAAATCGGCGGCCTTTACCCGCTCGCGCTCCTTGGCCATCCACTCGGAAACGGGCTTGGCGCGCGCCAGCCGCTTGGCCCGCATCTCGGCGCGGTGGCGCTTGGTGGCTTCGATATTGGCGACCGGGAAGCCCTCCCCGTCCTCGTCGAGCACGATGCCGAAGATGCCTTCGGCCGCTTCCCTGGTGAGAAAACCGTTCTCGACGTCCCAGGCGGTCTTGAGCGGATCACGCTCCAGCACGTCGCCGTAACCGCCGCCGCCATTGTAGGAATGGGTAAAGACGTCGCCGGTCTTGTGCGGCGCGGTGATGTATGGCCCTTCCATCGTCACATGCTGGCCTTCGAGCCGCACCTCCAGTTCCGAGCGATACGGATTGGTGCCGGTGTGGTGCGCCAGCGGCGCGCCTTTTTCGGCAAGCTCGAAGATGTTGGTGTCGCGCACCGCGCGATGTTTCTGGCAGGTCGGCGCCGGATAGCCGCCGCACAGGCCGCCATTGTCGAAGACGCGCGAGGAGTGCTCGGAGGTGACCAGCCGCAAATGGTCGGTCTTCGAAACCAGCCAGGTCGACAGGAAGGAACAGCCGCCGCGATATTTGCCGGCGCCGCCGGAATTGGGAACGATGGAGCGGCCGATATAGAGCATCGGCATGTTCTGTTCCCAGATCTCGATATTGCCCATGTCGGATTCCGGGTTCCAGCCGACATAGGCGGTGTCGAGACCGTCCTTGATGGCAAGTGCGCCGGAGCCGGCGGCGGCGCATTCGAAATGCGCCATGCCGAACAGCGTACCGTACTGGCTCTGGCCGCCCATCTCGATCATCGGGCTGTTGACCTGGCCGACGAAAGCCTCCTCGACGAAGCCGCGGGCGATGAAGGAGCGCGACAAGAGCCGCTGGAAGACGCCATAGGCGGGCAGCAGCAGCGCCCAGGAGGTGGCGGTCGCCACCATCTCGTTGTCCGGATTGGTCCAGGTGCCGTGCGGCAGCTTCAGCTCCGTCGCCATCCAGGCGCCGTCATTGACGAGACCCTCGAAATTCATGTGCTGGGTCAGGGTCACGAACATGCCGCCATCCATGCCGGCCGGCGTGCAGTTCATCGAATGATAGCCCCAGGGCTGGGTGCCCTCGAAGTCCATGATGATCTTGCCGTCGGTGGTGATCTCCATCTCGATCGGCATGTTGTAGAGCCAATCGGGATCGCCGAGCGGCTGATAGCCCGGCTTGCCGGCGGTGACATGGCCGTAGAAGGTGTGGCCGCGATAGATGCCGGGCACGGTGAGCTGGCGGGTGCGGGCGAGCTGGGCTCGGCGGCCCTCCTCGATGAACTCCTTCGACACCTGCATCCAGTAGTCGAGGCCGATCTCGTCGATCAGCGCCTTGACGCTCTCGCGCATGTCGATGCAGGAGGCGACCTTGGCCTTCTCGTCCAGCACCCAGTAGATCGGCATTCTGAGATTGCGTTCGCAGCGGATGACGTAGTCGCGCCTGAGCTCGTCGTTCTCGCCGACCTTCTCGGCGCAGACGAACAGGCCTTCGGTGAAGCGCTCCTGCGCCAGCGCCACGTCCCCGCCGGGCGTGATGCCGCCGGCCTCCAACTCGTGGCAGACGGCGCCGGCCCAGCCAACGAGCTTGCCGGAATGGACGATCGGCACCACGTCCATCACGTCCGGCACCTGCACGGTGCCGATGAAGGCGTCGTTGTTGGCGAAGATGTCGCCGTCGCGGATCTGCGGGTTCTCCTCGTAGCCGCTGCGGATCATCCATTTGATGAAGCGGCTCATCGTGTGGACATGCACCATGATGCCGTTGGAGAGCGCGATCGCGTCGCCTTCCGGCGTGTAGATGGCGACGACCATCTCGCCGACCTCGCGCACGCCGGGCGAGGCCGAGATGCGGCGGGCCATCTCGCGCGCCGACACGCAGTAGGCGCGCAGCTTGGTGTGCAGCGTCTCGAACTTCAGCGGGTCCTGGTTGCGCAGCTCGAGCTCGGTGATGCCGTCATAGCAGCCGGTCTCTTCCATCAGCCTTTCGGATTCGATCAGCCGCTCGCGGATGCGGAGCGCGGAGGCGGGTTTGTCCAGCATGGCGTTCGCCCTTCTCAAGCGTGGGAGTAGTGGAGCAGCGTCCATTCATCGACGAAGACGCGGTCCTGCGGGTGGACGACGAGCGTCGTCGCCGGATGTTCGATGATGGCCGGGCCGATGACTTCGTGGCCGGGCTGCAGCAAGTCCATCTCGTAGAGATTGGCCTTGTGCCAGCGGCCGCCGATATAGGCTTCGCGCACGCCCTTATGGGCAGAAGCCGGATCCGGCTTGCCGAGCGGCCGCTTGACCAGCATCGGTTTGACCTTGTCGGCGGTGGCGGTCAGCCCGAGCTCGGTGATCGAGAAGCCAGCTTCGCCATAGCGCGAGACGCGGTGGTTGACCTTGGCGTAGACCGCCTCGAACTCGGCGATGACCCTGCGCATGTCGTCGGCCGAAGCGATTGCCGACAGCGGCGCCATCACCTCGACATCCTCGAGCTGGCCGGTGTAGCGCATCATCAGGAACGGCACGGTCCTGACCTTGTCCAGCGCATGGCCGTCGGCAACCATTTCGTCGACCGCCGCCCTGGTCAGATCGTTCCAGACGGCCGTGACCTTGGCGCCGAAGGCCTGCAGCTCGTCGTCGCTGGCGCGCGCGCCGATGTCGATCTGCGTCGACACCGAATGGCGGCGCATGAAGTCGGCGGTGGTGCAGCCGAAGGCCGAGAAGGCTGCGGCGAACTGGAAGGTGATGATGTCCTTGAAGCCGATGCCCCTGGAGCAGCCGGCCAGATGCAGCGGCCCAGAGCCGCCATAGGACAGAAGCGTGAACTCCGACGGATGGATGCCTTGTCCGGAGATGACGCGGCGCAGCGCGTTGTTGGCGTCGGCCTCGAGCATCTCGATCATGCCTTCGGCGGCTTCCTCGACGCCGACGCCGAGCACCCGCGCGCATTTCTCCTCAAAGGCCTTCCGCGCCTTCTCGACCTGCAGCACGACCTTGCCGCCGAGGAAGTAATGCGGGTTCAACCGGCCCAGAATGGCGTCGCAGTCGGCGATGGTCGGCTCGGTGCCGCCCTTGGCGAAGCAGATCGGTCCGGGATCGGAGCCGGCGCTTTCCGGTCCGAGCGAAACCTTGCGGGTGAGCGGATCGACCTTGAGGATCATGCCGGCGCCGGCGCCGATCGTGTCGAGATGCAGCGTCGGCACGTTGAGCTTGAAACGGTCCATCAGCGGCTCGTTCTCGATCCGCGTCTGGCCGCGCGTGATGACGCCCATGTCGAAGGAGGTGCCGCCCATGTCCGAGCAGATCAGCGAGTCGTTGCCGATCAGCTTGCCGACATAGGCAGCACCCAGGATGCCGCCGATCGGCCCGGAGATCATGGTCTCGTGCAGGCGAGGATGGTTGATCGAGGTCAGGCCGCCGAAAGAGAGCAGCGTCTGCACGCCGTATTTGAAGCCGTATTTCTTGGAGACGTCCTCGATGCCCTTGAGCTGCCTACGGCCGCGCGAGGTGGCGTAGGCCTCGATCAGCACCGAGTTCAGCCGCGACTGCTCGCGGATGACCGGACGCACCTGATGGCTGGTGTAGACGAGGATGTCGGCGCCGGCGGCGGCGATTTCCTCGCGGCAGATTTCGGCGATGCGCTTCTCATGCGCCGGATTGACGTGCGAGAAGACGGTCATGATGCAGATCGCCTCGACCTTGTCGGCGATCAGCTTCTTGGCCGCCGCGTGCGCCTCGTGCTCGTAGAGCGGCAGGATGACGTCGCCGAACTGGTCGATGCGTTCTGTCACGCCATGGGTGCGGCGGCGCGGCACCAGCGGATCGGGATGATGGTGGGTGACCGCATGCAGGCGGTCGGCATAGGAATAGTCCGCCCAGGCCTGCAGGCCGCGGCCCATCAGGATCATGTCCTCGAGGCCCTTTGTGGTGATCAGGCCGAGCTTGCGGCCGGTGCGCGACAACAGCGTGTTGAGCATGCCGGTGCCGGAGTAGAGCACCACGTTGACGCCCGAAAACAGGTCCTGCAGCGAGATGCCCCAGGCATCGGCCGCGTCCTCTGCCGAGGCGAGGAAGCCCTCGGCCTCGTTCTTCGGCGTGGTCGCCGACTTGCCGATCTTGAAGTGACCGTCCTGATCGACAAGGATCGTGTCGGTCATGGTGCCGCCGGCGTCGATGCCGATGACGATTGGATTGGTGGTGATCTGGTCCACGGGTCGCTTTCCCTTGCCGAGAATGACCGCAGGCTAGATTCGATCGGCCCGATCGCGCCATATGCCTAAAGACACAATGACGCTTGGGCCGGGTTCGCCGAGAAAAGGGCATGCGCATGGGCACTATCTGGGCGCCGCTGGCCAGGGCGATCGCCGCCACCGGCACGGACCGGCACGTCGACTGCCTGATCGACCTGATCGGCGCCGACATCGCGCATGACCTGGTCACGGTCACCCGCTATTCGGCGACGACGACACCCGAATTCGTCAAGCATCGGCGCTTTTCGGACGAGATGGTGCGACGCTATCTCGCCAGCTACTACATCTTCGACCCCTTCTATGCCTCCTGGCGGCAGGAGCGCCGGCTAGGCATCCTGCCTCTGAAGCATTTCGCCGACGACAAGGCCAAGCGCGGGCAATACATAGCCGGTTTCCTGGCGCAGTCGGAGATCTGCGACGAGGTCGGCATCATGCTGGCCGACGGCGGCGACTGGTGCCTCGGCATCTTCCTCGATCGCTCGACCGCGTCGTTCAGGGACAGCGAGATCGCGCTGCTCGTCGAGCGGCTGCCGGTTTTCGAGGCACTGCATGCGCTCGACATCAAGGCGCGCGGCAGCGCGTTTTCCCGGACATCGACCCCGACAAGCCCCGGTGCCTCGCCGCAGCAGAAACCGACTGTCCCGGCGAGCCTCTGGCCGGAACTGTCGCGGCGCGAAAGAGAGCTGGTCCAGCTGGTGCTGGCCGGGCATCCGACGGCCAACATCGCCGAGCGCCTCGGTATCACCGTCGGCACCGTCAAGAACCATCGCCGGCGGATCTATGAGAAGCTCGACATCACCACCGAGCGGGAGCTGTTCCTGCAGTTTTTCCAGCACCGGACAGAGAGATAGCGGCAACACGTCATCGCACTGCCGTCGTTGCAATGAGATAGGTCATCCGCCTACGCTATGGTGAGTGTTCGTTGCGCCGGAGGGAACGGAATGGCCAAACCTCGAATTTTCCTCGGTTCGTCGGGGAAGCAGAAGAAGCTGTTGCAGGCGCTGACGCGCGGCCTCGAGGACATCGCCCATGTCGAGCCGTGGACGACGGTTTTCAATCCCGGAACGACAACGCTGGGACGCCTCCTCGAGCTGACGCGCGAGGTCGACTTCGCCGCGTTCGTGTTCGCTCAGGACGACTGGACGAGCGCGGGCCAGCCGGAATCGACCGCCACTGTTCCCGCCCAGGCTTCGCCGCGGGACAATGTGGTGTTCGAGGCCGGGCTGTTCGGCGGGGTGCTGGGGATGCGGCGGACATTCATCCTGCATGCCAATGGCGCCAAGCTGCCCAGCGATCTGCTCGGCCTGACGTCGGTCCGCTATGGCGAGGCAACGAGCGCCGCCGAGACGCGGGCGATCAACCAAAAACTGCGGAACGCCATCGAAAATGAGGGACGCGTCGCCCGTATCGAGGGATTCTGGTGGCAATTTTCCCTGACGGAGCGCACAGCGAGGGAGCCTTCCGCCGTCAGTCTGCTCAAAGTTTCGCGGGACCGCAATGGCGCGCTGGAGCTGAACGGCCGCTCATGGCAGGAGAATGGCAGCCTGTCAGCCAGATACTGGAGCGAGGCGACGAAGGAGAAGGGAGAGTCTGTCGGCATCTTCTACTATTGGAACGGCGAACGGCCCCTCGACGCAAACGCGCCGCAGCTCTACGGGACGGGCGAGATAAAGCTTGAGTCCGCCGATCGCGCATCCGGGTACTTCACGACGCGTTCGGATACGAACTCAGAGGTGAATGCACGAACCTCCGGCGTCTATCTGCGCGCCGATCCGGAGGACCTGACCATCCTGGACGGAAACGACAATCAGCGGCGCGTGGAATTGATCGCCGAGCGCCTGAACCACTGGAAATCTATCAAGAACATTTGAAGTTGGGTTCTCGCCCGGTCCACCCGACAGCCATAGACGGCGGACTGAACGCGGTCGCCCCCGATCGAGATGCCTGCACAATCGCGTGAAGGGACCGGAAGCGGAAAGCAGCCAGGCGGCAGCGAATGCGCCAATGCTTGACGAACGGGCTGTTCGGCTAAAGAGATTGGGCAGGGAATTTCATGGTCGCGGAACATTTGTCGGATGCAGCCCCGAATACTGACCGACTACGCAGTCCGCCTGCTGACGCAGGGCTATGTCTGCCTGCCGCTTCGTGCCGGCGGCAAGCATCTCGACCTCGCGGCGATGGGCTATGACCCCTTGCATCTGCCCAGCCAGCGCAAGGATCTGAAAGAGCTTGCCTTCTGTTCGATAAGCTTTCAGCTGTCGCAGAAACCGCCAAGTGCCGACGATGTCGGACGCTGGTTTGGCGACTTCTCCGGCAATGTCGGCCTGCTTGCGGGTCTGGCCAATCTGTTGATCCTGGATTTCGACGACATTGCCGCCTACCTGAGCTGGCGCCGCCGCCATGATGCCGTGGCAAGCCGCACACCGGTGGCAAGATCGCCGAGCGGCTTCCATGTCTATCTGCGGACAAGCGAGCCGATGGTGTCGTCGAGCCTCTATTGCGGCATACGCAGGATCGGTCACCTCAAGGCGCTTGGCGGCTATATCGTCGCCAGCCCCTCCGTGCTGAGGGACGGCTCATCCTATAGCTGGCTGGAGGGCCAGTCGCCCTTCGATGTCGAGCCGCAGCCGATCGAGAGCCTTGCCAGCCTGTCGCTGCGCCAGGTCTCGCCATTCAAGCACTATTACGACCACATGCTGAAGCGCGGCTTCTTCGAGCGGCAATGAGCAGGGAAGCAGCCGCTGATATCACGGTCGTCATTCCGGCGAAGAACGCCGCCGCGACGATCGATGCCGCGCTGGGCAGTCTTGCCCCCGACAGCGCGCTGATCCGCGAGGTCCTGCTCGTCGACGATGGTTGCGACGATCGGACGGCGATTGTCGCGGCCGAAAGCGCGGTGCGGCACGGCTTGCCGCTGGAGGTCGTGGCCGGGCGCTTCGGCGGGGCGGGCGCCGCGCGCAATGCCGGCATGGCGCGCGCATGCGGCCGGTTCCTGTTCTTCCTCGACGCCGATGACGAGGTGATCGAGGGCGGCCTGACGCAACTGCGTGAGGCGTTCGAGCGCCATCCGAAAGCAGGCCTCGCGGTCGGGGCCAGCATCCGGCGCACGGCGGGGCGACCGGACAAGATGAAGACACCGCACTACGGCAGCGACAGGACCGAGAATACCCGTCGCTACCTCCGCAACGAGCTGTGGCCGATCGCCATGGGAAGCGCGCTGGTGGCGCGAGCGGCGACGGCCGGCATCCGCTTTCCGGAGGCGATCGGCCTCGACGAGGACACGTGCTTCTGGACAGCCGTTCTGGCGCGCGCCGACGTCATCAGCATCGCGGCGCCGGTGCTCCTCTATCATCTCGACGAAACCAGGATGACGCGGCGCTTCACCACGGCGCCGCGCGCGACGTTCCTTGCCGTAGCGCTGGCGCTGAACCGGCTCGCGGCTCACGGCGTCGACCGGCAGGCGCTGCAGTGGCGAAAGGCCTGGATCGCCCAGCGGATCGCGCGCCAGCTGATCAAGCACAGGATGGTTGCCGACGCGGGCGGCATGATGCGGGCCGTGCGCGCGCACGAGGCGTTGGGCCGAGCCCGGAAGGCATGGCAATACCGCGCCCGCATCCGCCTGGCGCGGCTGGCCCCGGCAAGGCCCCCGGCGCCATCGCTTCCGGCATCCGGCAGACCGAGGCGGACCCTGGTGGCTTGCCACGAACCGGCCTTTCCCCCGCTGTCGGGCGCCGCTCTGCGGAATTTCGACAATGCCATGGCGGCGGCCGAACTCGGACCGGCCCGCCTCGTC
>NZ_RZOS01000859.1:0-1258 GCF_004022605.1 Mesorhizobium sp. M4B.F.Ca.ET.089.01.1.1 | reverse complement strand
GTCACCGCGTAGCGATCCGCTCGCATCAGCACTTCGAAGAAATTGATGCCGGCGGCTGCGATCCGGACCAGAACCTCGCCGGCTCCGGCCGAAGGCACCGGGACGTCGACGACTTCCAGCACCTCGGGGCCGCCGAAGCGGCTGAACTGGACGGTTTTCATGGCAAACTCCGATCGCTATGGCATCGGCCGTCCATTGCCACTATCTGCGCTGTCTCGACTACACACTCATTTGTCCGCTGCTCACCAGGAGGTGACCATGGCCGGCCCGATCAAGAGACTGCCGATGCTGCCGGCGGAACGTGCCTTGAAAGTGATCTCGGGTCGCTGGAAGGCGGTCATCCTCTATTACCTGTTCGATGGTCCCCGGCGACTCTCGTCGCTGAAGGCACTGGTGCCTTCGATCACCCAGAAGGTGCTAATCCAGCAGTTGCGCGAAATGGAGGAGCACGGCCTTGTCCGCCGCAAGGTCTTCGCCGAGATCCCGTCGCGCGTCGAATACTCCGCGACGCCCCTTGGCCTCAGCCTCGAACCCATCCTTCTGGCGCTGTGCGAATGGGGGCAGCACCATGCCGACGAGCTCGACGAGCACGACCGGGTGGCGGACTGCATCATCAGGCCGAGGCAATCCGCGCAGACGGCAAATTGAAAAGGGCGGCGCAAGCGCCGCCCCATATCCCTTGGGAGGATAGTCTCGGGTAGACGGCTCACGCCGCCTTGGCTTCCGCGGTGATCGCGTCGGCGGCGCGTGCCGCCTTGAGCACCTTCGCCCACCAGGCGACGTCGTTGACGAGCGCCGCGGCGGCCTGGTTCAGATGCTCGAGATCCTCAAGCTTCTTCTCGCCCTGGCGAACCGCCAGGAAATCGCCCCAGGCGATATGGACCGCCGACTTGACCGGCGCCATCTGCAGCTCGACGGCGTAGAGGCGGAGCTGCTCGACGGCGCGCGAGCCGCCGACGCTGCCATAACCGACGAAGCCGGCCGGCTTCTTGTTCCACTCGTTGGCTGCGTAGTCGATGGCGTTCTTCAGCACACCCGTCGGGCCGTGATTGTATTCGGCAGCGGTGAAGATGAAGCCGTCGAAGGAGGCGACCTTCTTCTGCCAGCGCTGCGCCACTTCGTTCTGCGACGGCGCCCAGGCGGAGGAAGCGACCTCGTCGAAGAACGGCAGCGGGAAGTCGCGCAGGTCGACGACTTCGACGTCGATATCGGCATGCGCCTTGGCGATCTTGGCGATCCACTCGGTCGGCACGTCGGC
>NZ_RZOS01000858.1:0-1264 GCF_004022605.1 Mesorhizobium sp. M4B.F.Ca.ET.089.01.1.1 | reverse complement strand
GCACGGCAGGATCACACAAGCGTGTTGCACCCGGCGCAAATCTTGACATTTCCGCCCAAGACACGATCTTCGGATTAGAGGGGAATTCTCTTAGTCGGCTCCGCCGAAGTTCGTGTATCCGCATGCCCAGCTTCAAAAGCCACGTCGTTTCTTTTGTCCTCAAGCATAGCCGCAAGCAGGCCTTTTCCAGTCCGGAAAACCTGCAGCGCTGGATCGCCTATGCGCGCAAGACCGAGGATCACCATCCGCCGGCCTCGCTGCGTTCCCGCTTCGACATCGCCGAGCGCATGGTGAACGGCTTTCCCGTTTATGAGATCGCGCCAAGGACCGGCGAGCGCAAGCGCATGCTCTATCTGCATGGCGGCGCCTTTGTCTTCCAGATCACCTCCTACCATTGGGGCCTGATCGCCGAGATGGCCGAGCGGCTGGGCTTCGGCATCACCGTGCCGATCTACCCGATCGCGCCCGAGCACGACTTCCACGCCATGTTCGGCATGGTCGGCAAGGTCTACCGGCAGATGCTCGAGGAGACGGAAGCCGCGGACATCGTCTTCATGGGCGATTCCGCCGGCGGCAACATGGCCGTGGTGCTGACCATGATGGCGGCCGAGGACGCCTTGCCGCTCCCCTCGCACCACGTCCTGATTTCGCCCGGGCTCGACATGTCGCTCTCCAACCCCGAAGTGTTCGAGGCCGAGCGCAACGATCCGTGGCTTGGCATTGCCGGCGGCCTGGAGGCGATCCGGCTCTACAGTGCCGGCATCGATCGCGCGGACTGGCACATCAGCCCGCTCTACGGCGACCTTTCCGTATTGCCGAAGACGCTGCTATTGACCGGCTCGCACGACCTGCTCACCCCCGACAACCTGATCTTCGCCGAGAAGGCGCGGGCCGCCGGCGTCGAGGTGGAGGTCGTCTACGAGGAAGGCATGTTCCACGTCTGGCCGCTGATCGAGATGCCGGAGACGCGGCGCGCGCGCAGCAACATCGTTGCCTTCCTGACTGGGGAAACCAGAACGCGGCCGGTCAAGGCTCGTGGCTGGTCGCTTGAGGGTCAGGCCGCGACCTGACCCCTAGCCGGACTTGTCAGCCAAGCTCAGAACTTGCCGGTTTCCTTGAACACTTCGAAAGTAGCGCGGATATGGTCCGCGACCGCCTTCACCGGCGCACTGGCGTCCGGCGTCACCACCATGGCCAGGTTGTAGGTGCCGATATCGGGCATGCCGTCCTTCGGGCTAAGCGCGACCATCTCGTCGCCGAGGAA
>NZ_RZOS01000857.1:0-1266 GCF_004022605.1 Mesorhizobium sp. M4B.F.Ca.ET.089.01.1.1 | reverse complement strand
GCCACGGCGGGAGGTGCCTCGCGGGAGATCCCGCCGTGGCGAAGTTCTGGGTTCTGGGCCGCCGGCAACGTGCGATGCGCCTCGACCTGTCTAAGGGCATCGCCAGCTTCCCGATCACGGTCCGGCCGCCTGGCCTCATCGACCGCGCCCTGGTCGTCTGTTCCGGCATGCTACCGACCGTCGCGGAGCGGCGGCTCGTTTACTCCGGGGTCACCGCCCCGGTTGCAGCGGCAATATCAGATGCCCTGCGAACTATTGGGGAGAGAGGGAAGTAATGACGAACCCGGTTTCGATCTTCGAGCGCATGCGCGACATCTATCTGCGCTACCTGGATAGCCCCTTCGACCTCCGCTACGACAGCTTGGTCGCCGAGCGTCGCGCGCTTCTCGATGCCGATGGCCACCTGTACCGCCGCCCGCTTATCGAGCCGGCGCCACCATACGCCACGAGCGGCCGCAACTTCGCCTCCGCGGCGGCCGACATCCTCGGCGGACTCCTCCCGTCCCAGCTCATCACCGACATATCGGATTTCGTGTCGCAGGGCCTGTTTCCCGCGGCGCTTGTCGCCGAATCCTCCGGATGGGGAGCTCCCGGAGCCGCGCCGGCCGAGCATGACTGGTGGAATCACGACGGTCCGTCCGGACAGCGATACCATCCGCGCGTCTCTCAGCGGGGCCACGAGGATCCCGCGACCCGCCCGCCGGCGATGCGTGCTTTGGTGATGTATCCGCTGAACGCGCTGGCGGAAGACCAGCTCGTCCGCCTCCGCCTGGGCTTTGACAGCGACCATGCAAAAAACTGGCTCGACAGCCACCGCCGCGGCAACCGGCTCTATTTCGGCCGCTACACCGGCCGCACGCCGGTCGCAGGCGATCCGTCATCCTCGGGCAAAGAAGCAGAGCTGCGGCGTGAGCTCGCATCGCTAGAGCGAGATGCCTTGGCCGTCGCCGGATCACCCGAAGCCGCCCGCTTCTTCCAGAGCATGGAGGGTGCGGAGATGTGGTCCCGGTGGGACATGCAGGACAGCCCGCCTGACATCCTGATCACGAACTACAGCATGCTGAACATCATGCTGATGAGAGGTGTCGAGGCCCCCATCTTCGATGCCACCCGTCATTGGCTGGGACTCGACCCGCGGAATGTATTCCATCTCGTAGTCGACGAGCTGCACACCTACCGGGGCACCCCTGGAACCGAGGTGGCCTACCTTCTGCGGGTGCTGCTGGATCGACTCGGGCTTCACCCTGACCACGACCAGCTCCGCAT
>NZ_RZOS01000856.1:0-1275 GCF_004022605.1 Mesorhizobium sp. M4B.F.Ca.ET.089.01.1.1 | reverse complement strand
CGCCTGGGTCAGGTCCTCTTCGGCCCGCTTCCATTGCGTGATGTCGCGCACGACGGCGCAGAAGCCGCTGTCGCTGGGCAGCCGGCCGATGGTCATGAACAGCGGAATGAAGCGTCCCTGCGACTCCCGCCCGATCACCTCGCGGCCGTCATTCAGCACGCTCGCCACGCCGGGTTCGGAAAGCCCGCTGAGATAATCGCGCGCCGCGCGCTGGCTCTCGATGGCGAACAGCGAGGCGAAGGGCTTGCCGGCGACCTCGTCGCTGTCGAAGCCGAACAGCGCTTCCGCCGGGCGGCTGATCGAACGGATGTTGCCGTCGCGGCCGATCAGCACCACGCCGTCGGTGGCGGTGTCGATGATGGTGCGCATTTCGGCGATGCGGCTCTTCAGCTCCGAAACGTCCGGCTGCTGGGTGGGCTCGTCATTGGCGGCACTGAAATGCGCGGGCGCTGCGTCCTCTTCGCCGGAGCGGCGCACCACCAGCATCAGCGCCTTGCCGGCGCGCCACGGCACCGCGCGCAGGATGGCATCGATCGGGAATTCCTGCCCGTCGCGCGTCTTCAGCCTGAGCGCGCGGTCGCTTTCGTCGGCGGTGCCGTCCTCGGACTGCGCATAGGGATCGGCGAACAGGGCGCCGAGCCCGCCGGCGTCGGTCAGCTCGTCGAGCGTGTCATAGCCGGTCAGGTGCAGGAACTCGTCATTGGCATAGTGCAGCGCGTCGCCGGAGTGGATGATGAGCGGCACCGGCAGCTTGCCGAGGATGGACGTATCCGGCGCCCTGGTCTCCTCGCCGGTCGAGAAAGCCGACGGCACGAAGCCGTCGAGCTTGAGCGGCGGAGCAAGGAGGCGCGGCCGCGCGATCGCCGGCGTCTTCGCATCGGCGTCGACGTGGGCGGTGGCATCCTCGTCGGGTCGCGTCCATTCCTCGCTGTCTTGCGCGTCGCGGAAGTCGTCTGCCGTCATGCTGTCGTCGGCATCTTGCGGCGCCGAAGCCGGCGGAGCTTCGGCGGCCCTGGCCGCTTCAGGCTCGACAGCCGGGGCGCCACCGGCAAGCTGGTCGGTCTGGTCTTCGCGGCCGGCATAGTCGAGCAGCGAGCCTGAGACGGGGGGCGTGACCTGGCCGGCGGCAGGCTCTTCGGCGGCTTCGCCCGGCTCGCCGTCGAGGCGCGCCAGATCCTTCTCGTCCTCGGCGTCATCTTCCGGCGGTTCCGCCAGTTCGGCCTGAGCTTCCGCGCTCACCGGCTCCTCATCCGCGGCGTTCGCCTGGCCCCGGGT
>NZ_RZOS01000855.1:0-1276 GCF_004022605.1 Mesorhizobium sp. M4B.F.Ca.ET.089.01.1.1 | reverse complement strand
ACATTCCGTTCATGGCCTGGACGATCGTGCCCTACTGGTCGATTAACCTGTTCTACGGACTGTCGCTGCTCCTCAACGATAGCAAGCGCGGCGTCGACCGCCTTGCCGGCCGCTATCTGACGGCGCAGGCCGTCGCGGTGACCTGCTTCATCCTGTTCCCGCTCAAGGCCACCTTCGTGCGGCCGGAGACATCGGGCCTGCCGGGATTCCTGTTCGCGGTGCTCGGCGGTTTCGACAAACCGTTCAACCAGGCGCCGTCGCTGCACATAGCGCTGCTGGTGATAATCTGGGATCACTGGCGGCACAGGCTGACCGGAATCGCGGAAATTATCTGGCACGTCTGGTGCTTCCTGATCGGAGCCTCGGTGTTGACGACATGGCAGCACCATTTCATCGACATCCCGACCGGCGCGCTTCTCGGCCTGTTCGCTGTGTGGCTGTTCCCGCGCGAGGGCGAGCTGCCGTTCGCCGGCTTCCGGCTGACCGCTGATAGGAGAGCGCGGCGGCTGGCGCTCTTCTATGGGCTGGGGGCGGCGCTGCTGCTCGCCAGCGCGGCCGGCGGCGCACTTGTGTCGCCGATAGCCCTCGTGCTGCTGTGGCCGGCGCTGGCGCTTGCCATCGTCGCCTTTGCCTATGCCGGGGCCGGGGTGAAAGTGTTCCAGAAAGCGGCCGACGGCAGTGTGCCGCTCGCCAGCCGCCTGCTGCTCTGGCCCTACCGTATCGGCGCGAAAATCAATCTCTGGGCCTGGACGCGCACGCTGCCGCCCCGCGTGCCGGTCGCCGACGGCGTCTTCCTCGGCCGCTTCCCGACGACGGCCGAAGCTAATGGCTTCGGCACGGTGGTCGACCTTGCCGCCGAGTTGGAGCGGCCGGCTCGCGCGTCATGCCGATGGATCAGCCTTGCCGTACTCGACCTGATGCCGCCAGCCGAGAAGGAACTCTCCGAAGCGGTGCTGGCGATCGAGGCGGCGCGCCGGCAGGGCACCGTGCTGATCTGTTGCGCGCTCGGCTTCCAACGCAGCGCTACCGTCGCCGCCGCATGGCTGGTCGGCACCGGCCGCTCGCACACTGCAGCGCAGGCGCGCAAACTGCTCGCCGCCTCCGGCCGACCGGTGCACATTCAGGCCGGGGAAGCCGCATGAGCAGCAACCCTTATCAGGACAAAGCCGGCGCGTTCGCCGCCGGACTTATGCTGCAGGCGGCATGGCCACTGCTGGCGGTCGCTGCTTGCCTGCTCGCCGCGCCGGTGATCGGGCTGGCGGCCGCGCCGCAGGTG
>NZ_RZOS01000854.1:0-1277 GCF_004022605.1 Mesorhizobium sp. M4B.F.Ca.ET.089.01.1.1 | reverse complement strand
ATCCTTGCCACCGCGCACCTGGTCGACGCGGCGGCGTTCGCGGTGAAGTCGCAGGAAGGCGCGCTGCTGCCGCAACTTTCCGCCAATGCCGGCGTTTCCAGCGCCTATCGCAACACTGTGCCCGGTGCCCTGAGCACGTCGGACGGCACGACCAATTCGGCCAGCATCGGCGCGACGCTGACCATTCCGATCTATTCGGGCGGCCGCACCTCGGCACTGGTGCGACAGAAGAAGGAATCGCTCAGCCAGGCCCGCATCGAGGTCGATGTCAGCCGCGATCAGGTGCGCCAGGCCGTGACCTCGGCGTGGACGCAGTACACAGCCGCGCAGCAAAGCGTCGCCGCCAACAGGCAGGTCATCGCCGCGGCCCAACTGGCGCTCAACGGCGTCATCGAGGAGCGCAATGTCGGCCAGCGCACCACGCTCGACGTGCTGAACGCGCAGAACGCCGTCATCAGCGCCAAGATCAACCTTGCCAGTTCGGAGCGCGACGTGGTGGTGGCGAGCTATGCCATCCTGTCGGCGACCGGCCGGCTGTCGGTCGATCGCCTCGCGCTCAACGTGACGAAGTACAAGCCGGAAGAGCACTACAACGCCGTCAAGGACAAGTGGTACGGGCTGCGCACGCCCGACGGCCGCTAAAGCGTCCACCGCATCAAGGTTCGGCTCGGCAAGACGCCGCGTGTCCAACGGATGCGCGGCGTTTGGCATTGTCGGGCCCGATGCTCCTTCCTCCTCTGCCGCGGCCGTCCGAGGGCCCGACGCGGAAGCTAATCTGTTGAAATCCAACATCTCCCCAGAATGGGGATTCTCGGACGGCGATCCGTCGGCTACCCTGTTGCCATGATTCGAATCCGGCTTTTGCCGGGACGAAAATCTGGAATGGGTCACAAGGGCGGCGGATGTGACAATGGCGACGGCAAGCAGCGCGCAGCGCGAACCTTCCATGGAAGAGATACTGGCTTCCATCAGGAGGATCATCGAAGACAGCGACACCGGCCGCAAGCAGCCGGGTGACGCGAACGAATTGCGCCAGGATCTCCAGCCCGCGCCGGCGGCGGTCGTGCCGGCTCCGGATGTGGATGCCTTCCGTGCCGAACTCAATGCCGGGACCGAAGCCCGCAAACCGGTCTCGCTGGCGGAGGTGCAGGCGCAGCTGGCGGCCGAACCGGTCATCGCCCGCATGGAAACGCATACGCGCGCGGATGCCGCTCCGGCGGTCGAGCTGAAGGCGCCGGTGACGCTCGCCGAGGTGAGCGCCAGGATCGCCGCCGAGC
>NZ_RZOS01000853.1:0-1279 GCF_004022605.1 Mesorhizobium sp. M4B.F.Ca.ET.089.01.1.1 | reverse complement strand
GCAGTACCCTCGCGGCTCCGCATGCGCGTGCCAGAGCAGCGCTCGCCGAGTCCGGTCTATACTCATCGATCACATGGTCTGAGGCATGGCGCCGAAAACGGCCCAGCTTGTGCGCATATCGATACTGCGTCGGCTTGATCATTTCATCGAGTGGCGTCGACAGGAACACCCGGATCGTCTCACGGCCGGAGGTTCGTGTCTCGCTATCCCGCCAGAAGGTGGAGATGTAGACGACGTGCCGCGCCGGGGCGGCATCAGCTGAACGATTGCTCAGCAATCGATGTGCATGCTGAAAATTGCCAAAGCCCGATACCTGTGATGCCGTGTCGAGCGCTTTGGTGTGTGGGATCGCATCTCTCTTCGAGATGGCCTTGGCAAGGCGCTTTATGCCCTCAATCGAGGACGGCTGAACATCTGTCTTGGACATGCCAGTTCTCCTGGCTCGTTGAGAAGTGTCACCCGTCAACCACCTCGCGAGCCCGAACATGACATGAACGGGAGCGTCACTATCGGCAGTGCTGTCAACAGCTTCGCAACGACGGGCGGCGCGCTCCTGCCAGAGCACCGACTCGCAGAATACAACTGATTCCCCTTCGTGAGAAGCGTTGGCTGACGGTCCTGCTCGCCCAATATTACGTCGGTCACAAGGACGGCTGGCGAGATGCTGCCCTGTCGGGCACAGGCCGTCAAATGAACCGCGAATACGCCTCAAGCAGATCGATGAGGCCGGCGTTCGGAGGCGGTGAGCGCTCCGACAATCGCGGTTGCTGATTCTTCTCCAGGATATCTGTGAACCGTGCGATCAGTTCTCCATGGCCGCCCGCAGCCAGAATAGCCCGCCGTCGATGTGCGACGGCAGCATCCTCATTGCTGACCAGCCAGTCTGCAGGCCGCGTCGTAAGCGCGTTGAAGCAGTGGATGCGCGTTGCAGCCGAGAGGCCGGTCAGGCGCTTTGCCGAGCGAATGTCGGCGACAACTGGTGCACGCAGCAGCCGAGAAACCAGATCTTGGATCGTGGGCGAGCGTTTGGCCACTTCGATGCTGCAGATGTCCGCAATGGCACGTTCGAGCCGCCGAGGCGCCGCATTGACGGAGGTTTTCGGGGCGTCACGCAGATCGAAGCTGCATCGCGCGCAGACATGCTGTGGACGGAGTTCAGCTTGGTCAAAGGAGGCGATACCGGCGCGGCAACTGGGGCATCGATCGCGAAGGCTGCAACGATGCACGAAGCAGGATATCCGAGATGACAGCCGCCACTGCCGGCGAAAATAAGGAGCTT
>NZ_RZOS01000852.1:0-1282 GCF_004022605.1 Mesorhizobium sp. M4B.F.Ca.ET.089.01.1.1 | reverse complement strand
TGATATCCCTGCACTACTAGCAGCGAGGAAAAGGCGATTCTAAGCAGGAGCCGTCATTTGGGCGCCGATCGGTTCTGCCAGTCCTTGGGTCTCTGCCTGATCGGGCTAGGGACGGTGTTTCTGCTCTTTGTCGCTGCTTATCCCCTCGGCCTCGTCCAGGCCTATCCGACACCCCCCGTTGAAGCCATTGAGGGACCGCTTGGGTTTGAGAAGAAGATAGGGGATTTGAACGGCCTTTATCGCGGACCGAATGAGCCCAGGCAGGTCTATCTTGAGCGCCTAACAAAGGCTGTCGCGGGTGGCGTGGTGCATTACTGGACGGAAGGGGACCGCTGGACGGATACTGACGCGCGCTATACGAAGATCAGCGTTTTCGACAACTACGTCATCTGGCTGCTCGGTTGGCTTCCTGCATACCATGACAGCTTTCAAAATTACGAGTTTTTGACACCCCGAAAGGCCTTAGATCGCGGTTACGGCTTTTGCTCCCAAGTCTCAAAGATTGTCTATTCAATCCTTACGGAACAGGGAATCCCAGCGACGATATATAGCGCTGAGCAGCACACGATCGTCGAGGTCGATGGTAATGTTCTCGATTCCGATTATGGTGTCCTAGTACCCTATCCTCTGGCTCTTGTAGAAAAAGATCCGTCGATAGTCGATTCCTACTATTCGGACTACGAAGATATGCTGCCTCTTTTGCATGGAGCCTACGGTCAACCTTGGCATCGGCTTGGAACGCCGGAAGGCTTTCAGAGTGCCCGTTCCTACGAGACAATTCTCGAAAGGCTGAAGTGGCTTCCGCCGGTCATATTGCTGCTCATCGGCGTGTTATTAGCGACTGGCGGGCTGCTTGGGCGCGGACCGTTCGTTTCTGCCCCGAAAATATTTGCCTTCGGCCGTTCACCCAATCGTGGAGCTTAGGGAGTGCTTTGCGCTTGCTTGAGACCCATGCCTGTGGCATGCGACGGCTAAATCGGAAGTCGGCGGCGGTAGAGTCTCGATGAATTATGCTCCAGCAAAGACATCCGCTATCGTTCCTTCGACGGCCATCGCCAAGAGTCGTCGTAAGGGCGTACTTTTTGTGATCGGATCGCTAAACCTTGGCGGCACGGAGAGCCAACTCGTACTCCTCGCCAAGGAGTTGGCGCGCCGAGGATGGAGGGTCGAGGTTTTTGCGCTTACGCCGGTAGGCAACATACTGGCCGAACCTCTGACCCGCGCCGGTGTACCAATTTTCTACGGCTGCCACCGACCGAATTCCCCTGCCGCCGGTTCAAGG
>NZ_RZOS01000851.1:0-1282 GCF_004022605.1 Mesorhizobium sp. M4B.F.Ca.ET.089.01.1.1 | reverse complement strand
GGACGTACTCACTGATGCGAAGGAGCGCCGGACTGAGGCTGGGCTGAGACGAACGCAAGCGCGCCAAGATCTTTTCCTGCATTTACGATTCCCTTGATGTCGCCGAGCTCCAGCTCCCTAGGCTTGATTGACACGGGCAGTGAAAGCAATAGGAATTTTTCAGCAGATTGCCAAGCCGTGAACATTGTTTTCGTTAGAGCCCCCAGCCGCCTGCCAGCCTTTTTGCACGGCATTTGACCATCATCGCCGCGCGGGGAAAGAGTCGCGCATGATGAAAAAAACCATCTTTCGCAGACGAAAAAAAAGTGATATTCCTTCAGCGAGAGACTGGGACCGCGGCCGCTGGGCGCGAATGCGAACAGAGATGACGAGATGTTTTCTATATCGATTGGTGTCGACATCGGAGGCACCAAAACGCATTTGAGAAGCTGCCTGGAACAGGGCATGGGCCGCGACTTGGTGGTGAGGACCAGTGAATGGCGTTGTGGAGCCTATGACCACGATATTCCTGGACTAATCGCGCTAATCAGCGGATTTGCGGATGGCGCCACTCCCAACGGCATCGCGATTGGCTCTCATGGATGTGATGATGAGGCCGAGTGTGCCATCCTGCAAAAACCCCTTTCCAATCATTTTGCCTGCCCGTTGAGGGTCGTCAACGATGCAGAGCTATTTCCCCTAGCCATGGGGCTTTCCAGCGGAATTGGTGTCGTCGCGGGAACTGGCTCAATCGCCGTTGCTCGGGACCAGAAAGGCAGGATGCATGTCGCAGGCGGTTGGGGCTGGGCAATCGGAGACGAAGGGAGCGCTCCCGGTTTAGTACGTGAGGCTGGTCGAGCAGTGCGACGGCACATTGACCTCGGAGGGGCAAGGTCAGAGCCGCTTGTCGAAGCGCTTTGTGAGGCATTTGGACTGAATAGCCCCACGAACATCGGCACCGCTATCGCGAAGGAAGGCGGTGCCTCGGCTCTGGGGCGACACGCACCCGTTATCTTCTACGCAGCCAATGAAGGCTCGTCGTTGGCTAAGCGCGTTATTGACGAGGGCGCAGCGGCCCTGACCCAATTAGTTCACCACCTGAAGTTGGCGGGCGTGTCCGACAAAGACGTGGTGGTAGGCGGAGGGGTCATCCTCGCCCAGCCACTTTTAGCCAATGCGTTCTCCCATCAAATTTCCGATCGTTTCGGGGCGACAGTGGCGGTCACCTTCCTCGACAAGCCGCCGGTCTTAGGCGCCTGCGTCTTGGCGCGGCAACTTTGCAGTGCCGGGGATGGCCCAGAGA
>NZ_RZOS01000850.1:0-1282 GCF_004022605.1 Mesorhizobium sp. M4B.F.Ca.ET.089.01.1.1 | reverse complement strand
CTCCAGGGGCACACACGGATACGGTGATTTGGAGAACGGATAGTGAGTGCTCACATCGGTCGAGTGCGATGACTGCTCGCCCGCGAGGATAACGCGGGCGGGGCTCCGATGAAACGGAATCTTTCGACCCAGGTCCTGACCTCGACTTTGTACGTTTTTGGTCAGGTCCAGGTCCAGAATAGGCTGTTGGTTCCGATGTGGCTGAGCGCCTGATCGGGGGGCAGGACACAGCCGCCCATATCGTCGATGTCTTCCCATTTTCGCCGGTGTGACCAGTAGGCGAACCTGACCTCATCGCTCCTGCCGGTCGGCTTGAGACGGGCGATCGGCACCTCGGTTGCCAGCAGGTACAGGTGGTAGGCACCTTTGTCCTTGTACCAGCCAACGCCGCCGCCATTGGCCTCGTCGAACGCCTCGATGCGCAGGGCAATGTCGTCCTTTTCCATTGTGCAGTCATAGCTGCCGCGGCCTCGGGCAGGCCTGATTCACTTCGCCGCACGGTCATTGCCTTGCAACATGACGCTTCGGCCGACAACTCAGCTACAGGGTGCCTCGTTCAAACGAGGAAGCCTGATGCCAACCCCAGAGATTGTCGATGCCGGATCAGAGAAGCGTGAGCGGCATCTCCAAAAGTCAGGTCAGCCGGCTGTGCGAAGAGATCGACGGCAAGGTCCAAGCGTTCCTTGAAAGACCCATCGAGGGCGACTGGCCATATCTGTGGATCGACGCCACCTACCTGAAGTTGCGCCGCGGCGGCGGCATCGTCTCGTCGCCGTCATCATCGCTGTTGGCGTCAACGCGGACGGCCGGCGCGAGGTGCTGGGCATGCGGTCGGCACGTCTGAGGCCGAGAACCGCGCTTGTCTTGTCCTAAGTCTGACAATGTCGGGGCGCGACATAGGATAAGAGCGGCATCGAGCTGTTCCAACACGACTTTCCCATTTGGCATGGCGGATGCATGCAAATCTGCAAACGTGCCGCGGAATGAGGAGAATCGAGTTGGAGGTCGGAGCCAGTCTGATGCTGATTTGCCCAGGTAATGGGAGTCGAGGCCAATGACAAGAAGGGCGCTCATCTTGGTGGAGGGTTCGAGGTCTAATGGTCCGCTTTACGTCGAAGCGGCCCAGCGCCTTTGTCTCCATCCAATTACGCTGGCGGCTGATCCCGCTAAGTACGGCTATCTTGCAGCGGAAGCGCTTGAGTCTATCCGTGTTGATACAGATAATCTCGATGCGTTGATCCGCGCATGTTCCCATCTGCGAAGGACTTATAACATAGCCGGC
>NZ_RZOS01000084.1:0-17630 GCF_004022605.1 Mesorhizobium sp. M4B.F.Ca.ET.089.01.1.1 | reverse complement strand
GCCAAGCACCGGTCCGACCACCGGCGCGAACAGCGCCGGCCAGGTGATCAGCGCGGTGGCGGCGATCAGCTCCGACTTCGACGCATTGCGCAGCACCAGGATGCGGCCAACCGGCGTCATCAGCGCGCTGCCAAGACCCTGCACGACGCGGGCGGCGACGAACTGCGCCAGATTCTGCGAGAAGCCGCAGGCGATCGAGGCCAGGGTGAACAGGGCGATGGCGACCAGGAAGACGTTGCGCGCGCCGAAACGGTCGGCAAGCCAGCCGGACAGCGGTACGAACACGGCCATGGTCAGCATGTAAACGGTGATGCCGATGCTCATCGCCACCGCCGGCACGCCGAAGGACTGGCCCATTTGCGGCAGCGACGTCGAGATGATCGTCGAATCCAAGAGCTGCATGAAGAAGGCGACGGCGACGATCAGCGCCACGCGCCGTGCCTGGCGCGCCGGCATGGCTGTCGACGGCTGGGACAACATCGGATTGTCGGGGATGCTGCTCATGACGGACCTGCTTTGAACAGCATTGGGCCAGCCTAGTCCAGTGGTTATCCAACAAACTTTTGTGGTGCCTCGCCGCCTGTTATGGGAAAGTGGGCCTAAGAGGGGAATGGGATGAAGCCCATCTATATCGACTATCTCAACGCTCTCGATATCGAAGCGCTGGCGATGACCGATGCCGAGATCATCGGCGCGGTCGAGGCCGGCCTTGTCGCGCAAGGCAAGGGCCAGACGGTGATCGAACCCCGCGTCCATCTCGAGCCGGACCCGTCATTCCACGGCCATTTCAATGTCTTGCGCGGCTACGTGGCGCCGCTCGACGCGGCCGGCGTCAAGATCGTCGGCGACTACGTCGACAACTATCTGCACGGCCTGCCTTCGGAATTCGGCATCCTCAATTTGTTCGATCCACGCACCGGCACGCCGCGCGCCATCCTCGACGCCACCGTCATCACCGACATGCGCACCGGCGCCGTCACCGCCATCGGAGCCAAGCACCTGGCGAAGAAGACATCCAAGGTGCTCGGCCATATCGGCGCGCGCGGCACCGCCTACTGGAACGTCCGCCTGCTCGACCATCTTTTCGACTTCGACGAGATCCGCGTCCATTCGCGCCGGCCGGAAAGCCGCGATGCTTTCGCGGCGAAACTGTCGGCCGACCTCGGCAAGAAAGTCACCGCGGTCGCCGACTGGAAAAGCTGCGTCGACGGAGCCGACATCGTCGTCGAGGCCTCGCGGCTCAACGAACCGCAGCCGCTGCTCAAGACCGAATGGATCAAGCCGGGCGCGCTGGTGGTGCCCTATGGCACGATGAGCGCGGTGGAGCTGTCCTTGACCGACATCATGGGCAAGATCGTCGTCGACGATTGGGGCCAGTGCAAGAGCGGCAAGTTCGGCTCGCTGCGCGCCCATGTCGAGACCGGGCGGCTGAGCGAGGCGACGTTGCATGCCGAACTCGGCCAGATCGCCGCCGGCCTGAAGCCTGGCCGCCAGGGCGACGACGAGACCATCCTGTTCTGGCATCGCGGCCTGTCGCTCTCAGACATCGCGCTCGGCAAGGCGATGCTGGCCAAGGCCGGCACGCAAGGCGTCGGCCAGAGGCTGCGTTTCGCATGACCCCGCTCGTCCTCACCGGCGCCGGCGTCAGCATCGAGGATGTCGCCGCTGCCGCGCGTAATGCGGCCAAGGTGGAGGTCACGCCCTCCGTCATGGAACACCTGGCCAAGGCGCGCAAAGTCCTCGATGAAGCTGCCGCCGCCGGCCAGCAGATCTACGGCCTGAACACCGGGCTCGGCGCCAATCTCGGCACCGCAGTCGAGGGCGACGCCAGCGCCTTCCAGCGCCAGCTTCTCGATGGGCGCGGCGCCGCCGTGGGTGACGCGTTGCCCATCCAGCTCGTGCGGGCAGCGATGTTTGCCCGCATCGCCATGCTTTCAGCCGGCGGCTCGGGCCTGTCGCCGCATGTGTTCAGCGCGCTGGTCGAAATGCTGAACGCGGGCGTGCATCCGGTGATGCCGGCACTCGGCTCGATCGGCACCGGCGACCTGGTGATGATGACGGCGATCGCCCACACGCTGATCGGCGAAGGCGACGCCGATTACCAAAGCCGGCGCATGCCTTCGGCCAAGGCGCTTATGATGGCGCGCCTCCCTCCTGTCAGCCTGGCGCCGAAGGACGGTTTGTCGCTGGTCAATGCTTCGGCGGTCTCCACCGGCGCCGGCGCACTGGCACTTGTCGACGCGCTGTCGGCGATGGAACAGCAGCAGCAGGCCGGCGCGCTGACCATGGAAGCGCTCGCGGCCAACCGCACCATTCTCGATCCGCGCCTGCATGTCGCGCGGCCCGCGGCCTGCCAATTGCTGGCGGCAAGGACGCTGCGCGACCTGCTCGCGCGCGATCATGAAACGACGCCGACGAGCTTGCAGGATCCGCTGTCGATCCGCTGCATGCCCTCGATCCACGGGGCGCTGATCCAGGCGATCGATCATGCCAGGCTGGCGGTCGAGATCGAGCTCAACGCCGCCGCCGACAATCCGCTGGTGCTGGTCGAAGACGCGTTGGTGCTGTCGACCGGCAACTTTCACACCGCGTCACTCGCGCTCGCCTTCGAGACGCTTGGCCTGGCAATCGCGCAATGCGCGGGGGCTTGCGCCGCTCGCTTCATCCAGCTCACCGGCTCGGGCCGCAACGGCCTGCCCAAATACCTGTCGCCGCTCGGCGGCGCCTCCGCCGGCTTCGTGCCTCTGCAGAAGACCGTTACGGCGATCCTGGCCGCGATCCGCCATAAGGCCAACCCCGTGATGCTCGATTACCTGCCGGTCTCGGAAGGCGTGGAGGATCACGCAACGCAAACGCTTCTGGCGGTTTCGAAATGCGCCGACATGATCGTACTGTGGCGACGCCTGATCGCCATGGAACTGATGGCGGCGGCCCAGGCCGTTGACCTGCGTGAAGGGATCACGCTGGCGCCGGCAACCGCTGTCATCCACGCTTCTGTCCGCACGCATGTCCCGGCGCTCAAGGAGGACAGGCCGCTCGGGGCCAACGCCAACGTGCTCTACGCAGCGCTCGCCGACGGCTCTTGGCGGGCCTGAAAAACAAAGAGTTAGCCGCGTTTCTTGAATCGGCGTCAGCGCGACACGCTTCAGATGACCGCCCGACGGCGTCGATTAGCCCGCCGCAATCAGCACAGTACTGTCCGGCGACCAGCTGAGCACCACCGGCTGACCTTCAGCCAACCTTTCGGCGCCGGTGTTCTGCACGATCACCTTCAGCGTCTGGCCGTCGCGGTCGACAAAATAGGTGCTGTTGTTGCCGGCGAAGATACGCTTGGACACCTGTCCCCTGAGCGTATTGGCTTTGTCCGCATCGGGCTTCGCCGCGCCGGTCGAGATCTGGATCCGCTCCGGCCGCACCGCGCAGCTCGCCCTGGCGCCGGCTGCCAGCGAAGGCCCAAAGGCAGCGGCGATCGTCGTGCCGTCGGGCAGCCTGATCCCATTGCCGGTCGCGTCGCCGCGAAAGATGTTGGCGTCGCCGAGGAAGGTCGCAGCGAACTCGCTTTGCGGCCGGTCGTAGATCTCCTCCGGCGGCCCCTCCTGCACCAGCCTGCCATCGCGCAGGATGCCGATGCGGTCGCTCATCGTCAGCGCCTCTTCCTGGTCGTGCGTGACGAAGATGGTGGTGATGCCGATCTCGCGCTGGATGCGCTTCAACTCGATCTGCATGTCGACGCGCAGCGCCTTGTCGAGCGCGCCGAGCGGCTCGTCGAGCAACAGCACGCGCGGCTTGGTGACGATGGCGCGCGCCAACGCCACACGCTGGCGCTGGCCGCCGGAGAGCTGGTGCGGCCGACGGCCGCCGAGCTTGCCGAGCTGCACGAGGTCGAGCGCGCGCTGCACTTCGGGAGCGATCGACGCCTTCGGCTCGCCGCGCACCGACAGGCCGAAGGCGACGTTGTCGGCGACGCTCATATTGGGAAACAGCGCATAATTCTGGAACACCATGCCGATCCGCCGCTTCTCGACCGGCACGCGCTCGACGCTTTCGCCGCCGATGGCGATGCGGCCGGTGTCGGGAAAATCGAAACCGGCGATCTGCCTGAGCAGCGTCGTCTTGCCGCTGCCCGACGGCCCGAGCAGCGCATAGAAGCCGCCATCGGCAAAATCGATTGAGACATTATCGAGCGCCCTGTGCGCGCCGAAACTGCGGGAGACATTCGCTACCTGGACGCCTGCCATTATTTCTCTCCGCCGAATTTGAAGAAGCGCGCCGTGAGCAGCATCAGCGCCATCGAGACCACGATGATGATGGTGGAAACCGCGTTGATCTCGGGCGTGAAGCCCTTGCGGATCGCGGCATAGATCTCGACCGGCAGCGTCGTCTGGCCGGGCGTCGACAGGAAGTAGGAGACCACGAACTGGTCGAACGACACTGCGAAGGCGAACAGCCCGCCGGCGATGACGCCGGGCATGATCCACGGCAAGGTGACGCGGTTCGTCACTTGCCACTGATTGGCGCCGAGCGAGCGCGCCGCCTCCTCCAGCTCGGGCGCGAAGGTCTGCAGCCGGGCCGACACGACCACGATGACGTAAGGCAGCGCCAGCGCGACATGGCCGAGCAGGATCGCCACCAGCCCGCGGCCGATGCCGATGCCGAAGAAGAAGATCAGCATCGCCGTGCCGGTGATCAGCCACGGAATGGCGATCGGCGGGAAGAGCAGCGCCTGCAGGACTTTCTTGCCCGGGAAGTCGCAGCGGTAGAGCGCCAGCGAGGCGGCCGAGCCGAGCACGGTCGCGATGACGGTGGTGATCACCGCGATCTCGATGCTGTTCCAGGTCGCCGCAATCAGCTGGTCGTTCTGCCAGAGCGAGGCATACCAGTCCGTCGTCCACTCGAGCGGCAATTGGTAGAAGGGCGAGGCGTTGAACGACATCAGCGCCATGATGATGATCGGCAGATAGAGGAAGCCGAGCAGCAGCACGATGTAGCAGCGCCCAAGCCATTCGAGGATGCGCGTCGTCGCCATCAGGCGGCCCTTTTCAGCATCGGCGACGCCACCGCCAGGATCACCAGCACGACGGCGAGCAGGATGAAGGACAGCGCCGCGCCCAGCGGCCAGTTGAAGACCGCGACGAACTGGTCCTCGATGACGGTGCCGTAGAAGGTACCGGTGCGGCCGCCGAGGATGCGCGGCTCCATGAAGGAGCCGACGACGGGCACGAAGATCAGCGCTGCCCCGGCGATCAGGCCAGGCATCGACAGCGGGATGATCACGCGCCAAAGAACCTGCCGCCGCGACGCGCCGAGCGAGCGGCCGGCCTCGATCAGCGAATCGTCGATCGCCTGCAGCGTCAGGTAGCAGGTCAGCACCATGTAGGGCACATAGGAGTGCACCAGGCCGATGATGACGGCCGGATAGGAATACATCAGATCGATGTTGATCTTGAAGGGCAGCACGGCGTTGAGCGCCGTGTCGAGGATGCCGCCCTCGCGCAGCACCATCGCCCAGGAGAAGATGCGCACCAGCCCGTTCGACCAGAACGGCAGGATGACGAGCAGGAAGATCGCCTCGCGGCTGCGTCCCTTCAGCACCTTGGCCAGCACATAGGCTGCCGGATAACCGATCACCACGCACCAAAGGGTGACCTCGAGGCCGAGCCGCAGCGAGGCAAGCAGAAGCGTCAGATAGAGGCTCTGCGAGAAGAAGGCCGCGTAATTGTCGAGTGTGAACGCCCATTCCCTCCCGGCCAGCGGCAGGTCGGTCATGAACGAGAAGAAGACCATGGCCGACAGCGGCAGGAAGATCGCCACCGTCAGCCACAGATAGGCCGGAAGGAGAAGCGGCAGGGCCGGCTTCAGCCCGCGCCGCGAACCGATCGCATGCTGGTCAGCCATGGATGCCTCTCCTCCCCGAAAGACGCCGACTACTTCACGTTGACCTTCAGCTCCTGCCAGAGCGCCAGGTACTTCTCGCGCTGCTCGTCGGTGACCGGCGCCTGGAACTGGATGCGCTTGGCGACCTCCGGATCGCCCATGACCTTGCGGTTGAAGGCATCCTCAGGCAGCGCCTCGACCGCCTTGGTGTTTGCCGACACCGGCGCGCCGACCTTGGTGACCCATTCGACGTAGAATTTCGGGTCGATCATGTAGTTGATGAAGGCTTCGGCGCCCTCGACATTCTTGGAGCCGGCCGGGATCGAGAAGGCGTCGAGCCAGGCGACGGCGCCTTCCTGCGGGATGACCAGCGAAACTGGCAGCTTGAAATGCGTCTTGGCGCGGTCGGCCGAGCCGCTCCAGTAGGTGCCGATGTCGATCTGGTTGGAGGCGACCATCTGGTTCCAGTCGTTCTCCGAGCTCCAGAACGTCTTGATCTGCGGCATCAGCGAGGTGAGCTTCGCCTTGACCGCTTCCATATCCTTGATGTCGTTGATGTTCTGGCCACTGGCAATGGCGCCGAACTGCACCGCCTCGACGGCATCGTCGCGGATGATGACGCGGCCCTTATGCGCTGGATCCCACATTTCGGCGATGCTTGTCGGTGGCTTGGGGAACGACTTCTCGTTGATCGCTAAGGCGGTCAGCCCCCAGACCCACGGCACGCCATAGACCTTGCCGTCATGGTTGAGCATCGGTGAGCCGGCCTTGTCCTTGCTGATGTCGGCGTAGTTGGCAAGCTTCGACACGTCGATCGGCTGGATCAGCTTGCCGGCCATTGCCTGATCGTTGAAGGCGGCATTGATCATGACGACGTCGTAAAGGCCGGGATTGGTCCTGAGCTTGGTCAGCATCTCCTGTTCGGAGTTGAAGAAGTCGTTGACCACCTTGTTGCCGGTCGCCTTCTCGAAGGCTGCGATCGCCCATGGCTCGTCGGCGCCGTAACCCTTCCAGTTGAGCACATGCACTTCGCCGGCATTGGCGGCAAGCGTGAATGCTGAAGCGAAGACGGCTGTCGCCGTCAGAAAAGCGGTCAGTCTGGGCATGCGCATGTTTCTTTCCTCTCATTGTTTGCCCGGTTTGCGGGCTTGTTAAGTTGTGGCCTCTTGTTCCCGGTCCTGAGCGCTCGCCGTTTGAACGCGCCGGGCAAGGAATTCCTGGATTTCGGCGTCGGTCGGCGCCGACGATCCGCCATGACGAGTGACGGAAAGCGCAGCCGCCGCGTTGGCGTAGCGCGCTGCTTCGTAAGGCGGCATTCCGCGCGACAGGCCGCTGACGAAGGCGCCGATATGGGCATCGCCGGCGCCGTTGGTATCGATGGCTTCCACGTCAAAGCCCGGCACCGCCTGCGTCCGGCCATCGGCAAGTCGTACGAGGCAGCCCTGCGCGCCGGCGCGGATGACGACGCCCGCCGCTCTCTGGCAATGGTCGGCGAGCAGCCGGATGGCGACGGTCTGCGCGTCGCCCGAACCGGCGATCTCGGCCGCCTCGATGGTGTTGCAGCTCAGCCAGGTCGCGCGCGCCAGCACCCGGTCCAGGATCGGCCGCGGAATCTCGGCTATCACCGGCGTCGGATCGAAGACGAAGGGGACTTCCGCAGGCAGCGCCTCGATCCAGTCGGTGAGCGTATCTCGGCTTCCCGGATAGCTCAGCGTGTAGCCAGAGGTGAAAACCCAATCGCCCGAAAGGATTTGGACCGGCTTCATCATGTCGAGCGTGAGCCTGCTCTCAGCCCCCGGCCAGGAGACGAAGGTCCGTTCGGCATCGCCGCTGATCATGGCGACGCAATTGCCGCTGTCCATCAACGGCGATGGCGGCGTCAACGTCGCGATGCCTTCGGCGGCAAAAGCCGTGCGCAGGAAATCGCCGTCGGGCCCGGTGCCGAGCTGACCGCCGAACACCACCCTCATGCCGGTGCGGCTCGCCGCCACCATCATGTTGAAGCCGCCACCGGCGACCCGCGCGTAGCTTGACGCGGTCTTCTCGGTGCCTGGCGCCGGCAAGGCGTCGATGCGGTAGACATAGTCCACCACGGCGCTGCCGACATGGACCAGCCGTCCGCTCATGCGGCAGCCTCCTTGCCGGAGCGGATCTTTGCCTTGCGTGCCGCGACGAGATCGTCTGCCAGCGCGCGAACCTCGGCGAGATCGATGCCGTGCAACTTGGCGATGCGGTGCTGCGGCAGGCGCGACAGTCCGGCTGAGGCGCCTGCCATGCCGGCGGCGATGGCGCCGATCGTGTCGGTGTCGCCGCCGAGATTGGCGCTGATGACGGCCGCCCGCCAGGGATCGCCATCGGCGACCTCCAGCACGGCGAACGCCGCCGGAACCGATTCCTGGCTGGCGACGCCGGTGCCGACCAGATCGACGATCAGCCTGATCGCTTCTTTCTCCGTCTTGCCGCGCACGAGGTCCTGCGCCCAGGCGATCCGCGCTGCGATATCGCCGCCGGTGACCCAATTCCCGTGCGTTGCCCCCAGCCGCGCCGCGGTCACGGCGCGCGCGGAAGCCGCGCGCCAGTCGGCGCCTGAGACTCCGCTGCTGACCGCCGCAGCGACCGCGGCGGCCGAAGCTATGGCAATCGAGGTGTTGTGCGTCGCCCGGCAGGTTTCCGCGACCTTCGCAACCAGCGCGTCGAGCGGCTCCGGTGGCATCATGATGCCGACCGGCGCGATGCGCATCGCCGCGCCATTGGTATCGCCGCCGCTGCCGGCTTCCTCCGGCGGCACGCCGTCATTGATGGCGTCGATGGCGCGCTTGGTCGACGGGCCGAGCAGGTCGTAGCTGCCGCGCGCCTTGACCTCGCGCTCCCAGTCGAGCAGCGCATTGACCCAGCGCGTGTGGTCGAAACGGTCGCCGGACTCGACCATAATGCGGCCAAGCAGCAGCGCCTGTTCCGTGTCGTCGGTGATCGTGCCGGCAGCAAGGCCCTTCGACACCGGATGGTCGTCGACGGGCGCGACGAAGTCCTCGACATGGCCATAAAGTTCGGCGATCCGGGCCGGCGACAGAAGCTGCGTCGGCATGCCCAGCGCGTCGCCAAGCGCGCCGCCGATCAGCGCGCCCATGGCGCGGTCGATCGCCCCGGCCGCATCCGTCATCTCAAAACTCCAGATGCAGGGCGAAATGCGCCGGGTTGAGCAGGCTGGTGACGAATTCGATGGCGCGGCCGTCGGCGGCGCGGGTCAGGCGCCGGGTGCGCAGGAAGGGCGTGCCGGGCGCGCAATCGAGGATAGCGGCATCCGCCGCGCTCAGCATCTCGATGTCGACCCATTCCTCGCCATGGTCGGGCACCAGCCCTGCCCCGCGCAGCGTCTGGTGCAGCGAGCCTTCGCGCAGGCCGCGCAGCGGCACGTCTTCCAACTCGGGCGAAAGCGGCAGGCGGCTGCGCTCGATCGAAATCGCATGGCCGTCATTTGCATTGGTGCGGACGCGATCGACGGCGATGAAGGCCGGATTGTCGACACCGAGTCTGGCGGCAAGGTCCGCGTCCTCGATGACTTCGAGCCGCAGCGTGCGCGTCTCGGCATTGGCGCCGGCATTGGCAAGCGCGCGCGACCAGCCGACGGCATCGTCGACCGGCATGCCGTCGAAGGTGACGAAGGAACCGATGCCGACCCTGGTGGTGATCAGGCCCCGGCTCGACAATTCCTCGAGCCCTTTGCGGACCGTGTTGCGGCTGACGGAGAAGCGCTGGACGAGTTCGTTCTCGCTCTGCAGGCGGTCGCCGAAGCCGAGCACCCCGGAGCGGATTTCGTGCTCCAAAACCGTCGCGATCTGCTCGGGCTTGCCGGTTCCGGGGGTGATCTGCGTCGCGCGACGGGCCATATCGATACCTGTTCAGTGAACCTGTATAGTCCTGTTCAATAGTGCATTCGAAAGGCGGCGTCAACGGGTAAGCCTTTGAGCAGGGAACGAACTCCTCAGGCGACTACCTCATTCCCATTTTCAACCGTCGCGCCGCCCCTCACCTGCCTGCCCACCCCTCTCCCCGTATAGTGACGGGGAGAGGGGCGCTGTCCTGCCGGTTTCGCCAATCATCAGCGTTGCCAAGAAAGGGCCGTCGTTGTGGCCAGCCCCTTCTCCCCGTCACTATACGGGGAAAAGTGCCCGGCAGGGCGATGAGGGGCGGCGCCAACCTCGGACAATTGGCAACTGGCGGCGACGATCGCCAGTCAGACGAAGAAGAATTCCTCGACCCGCTGCTTGGCCTTGCGCAGCCCAGGCAGGATCTCGCGCTCCATCGCCTCGACCGAAAAGCGGGCCGACTGCGTCGAGACGTTGATGGCGGCGACGACCTGGCCGGTACGGTCGCTGATCGGTACGGCTATCGAACGCAGGCCGAGCTCCAGTTCCTCGTCGACAATGGCGAAGCCGTCCGTCTCGGCCTGTTGAACCGCCTTGGCCAGCAAGTCCCGCCTGACGATCGTCTTCGGCGTCCGCCGCTCGATCTTTGCATCGGCGAGGAAGGTCTTCATCTCACCGGCGCTCAGGCCGGAGAGCAGCACGCGACCCATCGATGTGCAGTAGGCGGGCAGCCTTGTGCCGACGTCCAGCGCCACGCTGAGGATGCGGCGGCCGGGGATGCGCGCGACATAGACGACATCCTCGCCCGACAGCACCGCGGCGTTGCAGGCCTCGTCGAATTGCGCGGCCACCTCGCGCATGATCGGCGCCGCGAAGGTCCACAACGAGGCGCCGCCGAGCCAGGTCCGCGCGACGGTGAGCAGGCGCGGCGACAGTGAAAACAGCCGGCCCGACTGCGTCGCGTAGCCGGTGGCGACCAGCGTCAGCAGAAAGCGGCGGGCGCCGGCGCGGGTCAGGCCCGCCTCCTCCGCCATCTCGGTCAGCGTCATGCCGGCCGGGTAGCGGGCGAGGATCTCCATCACCGCAAGGCCGCGCTCCAGCGAGCCGACATGATCGCGCGAACTGGCTTCGTCTTCCACGACTGGGCCCATGGCATTGACTCCCCGTCAGGGCAAGATTAGAAAGTATCTCATATAAAACATATGTTCGCAATGCGAACTTTCTTGCCAACGCCGGAGCCCAAGCATGGTGAAGTTCCTGCCGCTGAAGGAGGCTGTCGCAGAGAACCTGCACGACGGCGATACGGCCGCATTCGAGGGTTTCACCCATCTGATCCCGACCGCAGCCGCGCACGAAGCCATCCGCCAGGGCTTCCGCGATCTCACTTTGATCCGCATGACGCCGGACCTGATCTACGACCAGATGATCGGCATGGGCATGGCGAGAAAGATCATCTTCTCCTATGTCGGCAATCCCGGCGTCGGCCTGCTGCGGCGCGCCCGCGACGCCATTGAGGATGGCTTTCCGCGCGCGATCGAGATCGAGGAGCACAGCCACGCCGGCATGGCCAACGCCTATGAGGCGGGTGCTGCCGGCCTGCCCTGCGCAGTGTTCCGCGGCTATCGCGGCGCCGGCCTCGCTTCGGTCAACCCGAACATAAGGGCGCTCACCTGCCCCTTCAGCGGCGAAGTGCTCGCCGCCGTTCCATCGATCCGGCCCGACGTCAGCTTCATCCATGCGCAGAAGGCCGACCGCAAAGGCAATGTGCTGGTCGAAGGCATCATCGGCATCCAGAAGGAAGCCGTGCTCGCGGCCAGGCGCGCCGTTGTGACGGTCGAGGAAGTGGTCGACAATTTCGACGACCTCCACCCCAACCTCACCGTTCTGCCGAGCTGGACGATATCGGCCATCTCGGTCGTGCCGGGCGGCTCGCATCCGTCCTACGCACACGGCTACTATGCGCGCGACAACGCCGCCTATCTCGAATGGGACGAGATCGCCGCCAACCGCGACCGCTTCCAGGCATGGATGCAGAGGAACGTCATCGAGGGCAGCGCCGACGACTTCGCCGCCCGCGTCGAACATCTGAGGAAAGCCGCATGAGCGACGCCGGAAATCTGGGCTTCACGCCCAACGAAATGATGACGATCGCCGCCAGCCGCGCGCTGAAGAGCGACGACGTCTGCTTCGTCGGCATCGGCGCGCCATCGGCCGCCTGCAACGTCGCGCGGCTCACCCATGCGCCGGACATCACGCTGATCTACGAAAGCGGCACCATCGGCACCGCGCCCGACATGCTGCCGCTGTCGATCGGCGACGGCGAACTGTGCGAGACAGCAGTCACCACCGTCGCGGTGCCGGAGATGTTCCGCTACTGGCTGCAGGGCGGCCGCATCTCCATCGGCTTCCTCGGCGCAGCCCAGCTCGACAGGTTCGGCAACATCAACACAACCGTCATCGGCGACTACGCGCACCCGAAAACGCGCCTTCCCGGTGGCGGCGGCGCACCGGAGATCGCCACCTCTTCAAAAGAGGTCTACATCACCATGGCGCAATCGAAACGCGGCATGGTCGAAAAGATCGACTTCTTCACCTCCTTCGGCCATGGCGAGGGCGGCGATCACCGCAAGCGGCTCGGCATCGATACGGCCGGCCCGACGCTTTTGATCACCGACCTTGCGATCTGGAAGCCGGATCCGGTCACCAAGGAATTCACCGTCGTGTCGTTGCATCCAGGCGTGACCCGCGAACAGGTGCAGGCGACCTGTGGCTGGGTGGTAAGATTTGCCGAGGCTCTTGACGAGACGCCGGCGCCGACGGAACTCGAGCTGACGACATTGCGCGATCTTCAGGCCCGCACCAAGGCGGCGCATGAGGGGACCGCCAAGGGGAAAGCTGCATAGATGACCGACGCCTTCATCTGCGATTACATCCGCACGCCGATCGGCCGCTTTGGCGGCGCGCTCTCCTCGGTGCGCGCCGATGATCTCGGCGCCATACCCTTGAAGGCTTTGGTCGAGCGCAACATGGGTGTCGATTGGGCTGCCGTCGACGACATCGTCTATGGCTGCGCCAACCAGGCCGGCGAGGACAACCGCAACGTCGCCCGCATGGCGCTGCTGCTCGCAGGCCTGCCCCAGGACATTCCGGGCTCCACCGTCAACCGCCTCTGCGGCTCGGGCATGGATGCCGTCACCATCGCGGCGCGCGCCATCAAGGCCGGCGAGGCCGAGCTGATGATCGCCGGTGGCGTCGAGTCGATGAGCCGCGCGCCCTTCGTCATGCCCAAGGCTGACACCGCCTTCTCGCGCAACGCCGAGATCCACGACACCACCATCGGCTGGCGCTTCATCAACCCGCTGATGAAGAAACAGTATGGCGTCGATTCCATGCCGGAAACGGGCGAAAACGTCGCCGCGGACTTTGCCGTTTCGCGCGCCGACCAGGATGCCTTTGCCGTGCGCAGCCAGGACAAGGCTGTGGCGGCGCAAGCCAATGGCCGGCTGGCGAAGGAGATCACGCCGGTGACGATCCCGCAAAGGAAGGGCGACGCGATCGTGGTCGGCAAGGACGAGCATCCACGCGCCGGCACCACCATCGAGGCGCTGGCCAAACTGCCGACGCCGTTCCGCCCGGGCGGCACGGTGACCGCCGGCAATGCCTCCGGCGTCAATGACGGCGCGGCCGCCCTCGTCATCGCTTCGGAAGCAGCCGCGAAGAAACACGGCCTGACGCCGATCGCCCGCATCCTTGGCGGTGCTGCCGCCGGCGTCGCGCCGCGCATCATGGGCATCGGCCCGGCGCCGGCGACGAAGAAACTCTGCGCCCGCCTCGGCCTGACGCCCGACCAGTTCGACGTCGTCGAGCTCAACGAGGCCTTCGCCTCGCAGGGCATCGCGGTGCTGCGCCAGCTCGGCATCGCCGAGGACGTCGCGCACGTCAACCCGAATGGCGGCGCGATCGCGCTCGGCCATCCGCTCGGCATGTCGGGCGCCCGCATTACCGGCACGGCGGCGCTGGAGCTTCGCGAGCGCGGCGGCCGCTATGCGCTCGCCACCATGTGCATCGGCGTCGGCCAGGGTATTGCGATCGCGCTGGAGCGGGTTTGACGGGCCTTGCCGATCAATACGGCAGGCCGACGTAATTCTCCGCCAGAGCGGTAGACGCCGCTTTGGAATGCACGAGATAGTCGAGCTCGGCTTCCTGGATGCGCTGGCCGAATTCGCCCGTCTCGGGAAAACGGTGCAGGATCGTCGTCATCCACCACGAGAAACGCACCGCTTTCCAGACCCTCGCCAGCGCTTTGGCTGAATAGGCATCGAGCCCCGCCTGCGACCTCTCGCGATAGAATTCGCGAAGCCCGGCAAAGAGATAGCGCACGTCGCTGGCGGCAAGGTTGAGGCCCTTGGCGCCGGTCGGCGGCACGATATGGGCCGCGTCGCCGACCAGGAACAGCCGGCCGAAGCGCATCGGCTCGGCGACGAAGGAGCGCAGCGGCGCGATCGATTTCTCGAAGGACGGCCCGGTGGTGACGGACGCCGCCGTCTTCGGCGGCAAGCGCCGGCGCAACTCGTCCCAGAAACGGTCGTCGGACCAGGCTTCGACGCGCTCGTCCGCCGGGCACTGCACATAGTAGCGGCTGCGGTGCGGCGAGCGCATCGAGCACAGCGCAAAGCCTCGCTCGTGATTGGCGTAGACCAGCTCGTGGTCGGCCGGCGGCACCTCCGCCAGCACGCCCAGCCAGCCGAACGGATAGGTCCGCTCGAAGGTCTTCAGCGCGACCTCTGGCACCGAGCGGCGGCTGACGCCGTGGTAGCCGTCGCAGCCGGCGATGAAGTCGCAGTCGATGCGGTGGCCGACACCGTCCCTGTCATAGGTGACGAAAGGCGCCGTGCCATCGAAATCGTGAAGCGCGACATTGGCGGCTTCGTAGACGGTGACCAGCCCCGCCGCCTCGCGCTTGTCCATCAGATCATGCGTCACCTCGGTCTGGCCGTAGACGGTGACATGCTTGCCGCCGGTGAGCGCCGTGAGGTCGATGCGGTGCAGGCGACCGTCGAAGGCGAGCGAGATGCCGGCATGCGGCAGGCCCTCGGCGTGCAGCCTGTCCGCGGCGCCGGCCTCGCCGAGCAGGTCGACCGTGCCTTGCTCCAGCACGCCGGCGCGCACGCGGCCGAGCACATGCTCCCGGCTCGACCGTTCGAGAATGACGGTCTCGACACCGATGGTGGCAAGCAACTGGCCGAGCAGCAGGCCGGATGGGCCCGAGCCGATGATAACAACCTGTGTACGCATCAGTGTCCGAGGCTTTCGATCTGTCCGGCAAGCTCCGCGGCGAGCCGGAGTGCTCCCGCTGTCGCCACCGCCATCTGCGGCAGGATCAGCCATTCCAGTGTCCAGGCGGCGCCAGAGCGCTCCTGCTCGTGCACCAGCGCCTGGTGCATGCCGGCAAGCTGGGTGGCGTTGAAGCGGGCAAGGGCCACCAGCGCCTCCGCCTTCACCGGGTTCTGCTTGTGCGGCATGGCCGACGAGCCGCCGCCCGCGGACAGCTTGATGTCCATGCCGCCTTGCGCCATCAGCGCGATGTCCTGGCCGAACTTGCCGAGACTGCCGGTCACCAGCGACAGCCAGCCGGCGAAATCGGCCAGCGCGTCGCGCTGGCTATGCCATTGCGGCGCATCGCCAAGGCCGAGTTTTGCGGCAAGTGCCGCCCGCACGGGCGCAGCCTTGTCGCCGAGTCTATCGAGCGTGCCGGCCGCGCCGCCGAACTGGACGACGAGCAGGCGCGCGGACTGTTCCTTCAACCTGAGTTGGTGACGCTCGAGCGGCGCCCGCCATGAGGCGATCCGATCTCCCACCCTGATTGGAATGGCCGGCTGCATGCGCGTCATCGCCATCAGCGCCCTGCCCCCGAAATCCTGTTCGAGGCCCGCAAGCCGCACGATGTTTTCGCTGAGCAGCAGGCCGATATGGTCGACCGCGCCGCTCAGCCGCAGCACCAGCGAGCTATCGATGACGTCCTGGCTGGTCGCGCCGAAATGAACGAACGCATTGTGCGGTTCGCCGACGGCGGCCTTGATCTGGCGTACCAGCTCCGGCACCACGACCCCGTCCCTGGCAACGCCGGCCCTGAGCCTGGCCGTGTCGGGCCGGAACGAGGCCAGCGCCGAGCCGATTGCCGTTGCGGCGTCGTTGGAAATCACGCCGCACTCGGCCTCGGCCTCGGCCAGGGCGCGCTCGAAAGCCAGCATCGCGTCGATGTCGGCTTCCACGGAAAAATGCCTTGCCGCCTCCTCGTCGCCAAGGAGAGCCGAAAGCAGCGGATGATCGAAGGGCGATACGGTCATGTTCAGGCCGGTCAGCTGTCGAAGAAGACCGTCTCCTTGTCGCCCTGAAGGTGGACATCGAAGACGTAGGTGTCGCCCTGGCGCTCGGCGATCAGCGTCGGCACGCGCAAGCGATGCTCGATGCGGGCAAGGATCGGGTCCTCGCCATTGGCCTTTTCCTCGTCCGAGAAATAGAGCCGGGTGTGGAGGCCGATATTGATGCCGCGCGCCACGATCCACAGCGTGATGTGCGGCGCCATCAGCCGCCCGTCGCGGAACGGCACACGGCCGGGCTTGATCGTCTGGAACAGGCAGACGCCCGTTTCCATGTCGGTCGGCTGCCGGCCCCAGCCCATAAAGTTCGGATCGGCCGCGCCGCGCAATTCGGCCGGCGAATTGTAGAATCCGCTGGCATCGGCCTGCCAGATCTCGATCAGCGCGTCCTTGAGCGGCGCGCCGGCGCCGTCGAAAACGCGGATACGTAGCTCGATGCGCTCGCCCTTGGTCTCACCGTTGACCATGCTCGAGCCAAGATCGCTCTCATAGACGCCGCCGATGCCGCAGAAATTCGGCGTCAGCCCGATATGAACGTAGGGTCCCGCGGTCTGCGAAGGGCTCTCCTTCAGCCGGTCGAGCGATTGCGCCATCAATTGCCCTCCGGCCTGTTCTCGAACAGCGTCGAGCGACGTCCGCGCAGCACGATATCGAACTTGTAGGCGAGCGCGTCCATCGGGATCGTCGACTGCATGTCGAGGGTGGCAATCAGCGCTTCGATGGCTGCCTGGTCGGAAATGCCGCCGACGATCGGGCAGCGCCAGATCAGCGGATCGCCTTCGAAATACATCTGGGTGATCAGCCGCTGCGCGAAACCCTGGCCAAACACCGAAAAATGGATATGGGCAGGGCGCCAGTCGTTCGGACCGTTCGGCCACGGATAGGGTCCCGGCCTGACGGTGCGAAAGGCGTAGCCGCCGTCATCGCCGGTGATGGTGCGGCCGCAGCCGCCGAAATTCGGATCGAGCGGCGCCAGATAGCCGTCCTTCTTGTGGCGGTAACGGCCGCCGGCATTCGCCTGCCAGAATTCGAGCAGCACGCCCGGCACGCCCTTGCCCCGTTCGTCGAGCACCCGCCCATGCACGATGATGCGCTCGCCGATGGCACTCTCGCCGGGCTGGGCGAAATTGTGGATCAGGTCGTTGTCGAATTCGCCGAGCATGGTGTGCCCGAACACCGGGCCGGTGAGTTCCGACAGCGTATTGTCGAAGGAAAGCAGTGCCTTTTGCGGCGAGCGCAGCACCGAGCTCTTATAGGCGGGCGTCAGCGCCGGCGGATGCCAAAGGCGATCGCGCTGGAAGAAGGCGCCGGTCTCCGGCGCCCGGTTGGAGCCCGGCTCAGGCATGGGCATTCTCGTCCATCTGCGCGAACACCTCCTTGGCGATCCTGAAGGCGCGGTTTGCGGCCGGTACGCCGGCATAGATCGCGACATGCAGGAAAGCCTCGCAGATATCGTCGCGCGATGCGCCGGTGTTGGCGGTGGCGCGCACATGCATGGCCACCTCCTCGT
>NZ_RZOS01000849.1:0-1283 GCF_004022605.1 Mesorhizobium sp. M4B.F.Ca.ET.089.01.1.1 | reverse complement strand
GTGACCGCGAACTGCTGGCCTTCTTCAGCGAAGTGACCAGCAAGGCCAGCCGGGAACTGTTGCGTGTGCTGCCTAGTGTTGACGGCTTTCGCAAGGAAAGTGCCGCCAGCCTCCCGAAGCGCAAGCAGGCGCTGCTCCATCACTTTCTCAAGAAGGGCGGCGCTCCTAAGGCCAACAAGGAGCGCGCCGACCTCGCCTACTACTATCTGTGGCGCGCGTGGGCGGAACAGCACCTGAAGGATGTCGAGGGTCTCGCCGCGTTGCTCGACGCAATCGAGAATGCAACAAAAGACCATCCACAGGTGGTCACGGACCAGCCGCAAGCGGAGATTGAAGCGCTGTTCCGCTGTCTGCATGAACAGTCCTTTCTCAACAATTGTGCGGCAGAGACGATCTCGCGGCTTCTCCAATTTAGCCCCTTCGAAACCACCGATACGCTTGACCGGCTGGTAAGCAGCGCCAAACCGCTGGTGGCGGTGGAGAGAGGCCGGGACTTGTCCATCCTCCCGAAGCGTATACAGGGCTATGAGGAACTGTTGAAAGGCCTGCAGGGCGACGTTGAGAGGTCGTCAGGCGAGGTTGCGCGATTGGCGGAGACTGTGACCGGTCTCGTGGCCCGGCCAGCCCAGGTGGTCGAAGAGGGCGCCTCTACGCGCGCACTAGAAACGGTGCTTGCCGAACTGGCGGCTGTGCGGAAGGAATTGGAAACCCATGGCGAGGCCGTTGCGCGCGTCAGCGCCACGGCAGACGGGCGCCTGAAGGCCGTTGAACGTAACGTGACCGACCTGGAGGCGCTCTGGAGTGACACCGAGGACCGGGCGGGCAAGCACACCGCGGAGCTTCAACAACAGCTTACCGACATTGCCGAAAGGGTCGGGCAACTAGGACAGAACACCAGCCCGGCTCCGGTGCAGACCGACGCGCCATCCGTGGCCTCTACGCCATCGCTACGGGTTGTGCCGCTGGAGCAACAACCGGACCCGATCAAGGCCCTGGCGACGGGTACAGAGGCTGCGGCCCTGCTGACATCGAACTACGCTGCGCTTGGCCTCAAGTCTCCGGGCGCCGCGGTCTTCGCGGAAGAAGTGCTCGCCGCTGCCGTGACCGGCAGAGTGCTGTTTCTCAAGGGATCATTCTCGACCGAGCTGGCCCGTGCGACCGCAATGACGTTCGCCGGGAAGCATGTGGTGCGGGCGCGGGTGCCGGTCGGTTTTGTCGATGCAGCGACGCTCGACACCGATGTGGTGGCAGCATTTGGCAAACAGGATGGCATGATCGGGGCG
>NZ_RZOS01000848.1:0-1291 GCF_004022605.1 Mesorhizobium sp. M4B.F.Ca.ET.089.01.1.1 | reverse complement strand
AAGGAGATTTCCTCGCAGCGGCCGAGGCGCGCTGATCCCTGGTACTTCGATATTCCGAATGATCAGGGCGTCAAGCAACGCCACTGGTTCAATCTGAATCTCTAGTGGGTCAGAGCGATGAACAATGCCGTCCTACTCGCCATGACAGCCGGCGCCGGCCTTGCGGCCGGCGCCGGCGGAACCTGGCTGGCAGTTCCACACCCGACTGTCGAGGCAAGGACCATTACCAAGGCCGAGCTCACGGCGGCGATAGCCGCTGATCCCTCACTGTGTCCTCTACCAGTCGTGGAAAAACCGTCAGAGGGTGAGGCCCTGGCCGCCTTTCAGAACGCGCAATCCAGCTCACCGTTGGTCTGGGATCGCAACGACATGCCGAAGATCTCACTTGCCCTTGGCCAGTGCGACAAAAACAACAACGGCCCCGGCGTTTCGTGCGTGACCACGGTCAAGATGTCGCCTGAGGCACAGCCTCTCAATCGTGTTGTCGGCTTCGCAAAGGCGGCCAACGGCGAATGGGTTGCCACAATCTTCTAGGCCGATACGGAAAGGTGTTCGTTATGGAAGATCAATTTCTCGACTACGTGACGGTCTTTGCAACAGCGGTGGTTTGCTTCGTAATCTCACTCTGCTTTGGCTGGGACTTGCTGGCTGCGTTGCTTTTTGGAATCGTCACCGGCGCGGTACAGGCTGGGCTCATCCGCCTGGTGCATGGAAGGCCTGACCTACTGTGACAGGCCATCAAGGAAACGCCTGCGCTACAAAAAAGCCCGCCTAGGCGGCAAAAGCCCGCTTTTCAGCGGGCGTTTTCACCCCCACGATGGCTGATCACCTCACCCAAAAGGCGCCGCCATCTCCATAACTGTCGCCATTTCCCTTTCGTAGAGACGCTCCCGCCTCGCGATCAAATATGCCGCGATGTATACCAGCTTCCTGATGGATTCCCGGTGATCGGCGGGCTGATACGCAATCACGTCGCGCCGCGCCGCGGCCTCGTCCAACGTGATCACGTCGCCAGCCCCGGGCCCCTTCTCAGCCTCTCGGAACGCTCTGGCCGCTCTTTGAGCTGCGACATGTCGTTCGGTTATGTCGGCCAGGGTGCCGAGCCGCGCCTCAGCATTTATCGCCGTGCGATTCTGCCGAATGAAATGGTTGTCTCGGGATAGGTCATTTGAAGATTTTCCTACGCTCAGCATGGCTTCATTCCTCATGCGGGCACACTCCGCCCCTGCCGCCCCGGCCAATCGAGTTGATAAAAACGTTGATCAAGGACGAGAGCACGATAGGATACGAA
>NZ_RZOS01000847.1:0-1294 GCF_004022605.1 Mesorhizobium sp. M4B.F.Ca.ET.089.01.1.1 | reverse complement strand
GATTGTTTCCTCGGTCCGTGCCGCAACGCGTTTGCGAATAGCCCCGCATGTCTTGTGCCAAAGGAGAAATGATCTATCACGCTGTGTGTCTCATGTCCGACACAGTCGACAGTCCGACAACGTGTCCGACCGCAAACGCCTGATCAATGTCCTGCGCGAGCCCGAAGGATGCAGGAGCTGACACGCCTCCTTTGCTCCTTAAAGCCGCTCTCGAACACGAGACCACTTGCTCGACTCAGGAGAGGAGTGGAAGAGTGCTGCTGCAGGAGCACCAGCCGCGAGGGGCGGAGCATCGCAGGGCTGTTCTAAAAACCTTAAGCAGACGTGTAGAGAGACATCGGCCACTCGCCCATTCCCGCCACGGCATCAAAACCACCATTGTCCCCAGACAACACAATGAGGTCGCATTATTCGCGCCCACCTCGCTAGGGCGCATCGGATAGGGACAGCGTCCAACAATCGCCAGCCCATCGACTGGTCCAGCCGTGACATCGTGCACAACCTTGAGCGTGAGGACGATTGAATCCGAAGGTGACAAGGTCGATGGCTCGCCTTCACGAGCATCTTTCGCCGCCACGGGTACGTGTGTCAGGCCTTTCGTTGCTAAGGTGCCCAATAGCATTAGCACCCAGAGGAGACTCAGTTCGTTAGAATGTTGGGGCGTGTTGATCCAGATCAGGACTTTCTCGCCGTCGAAAGCATTATGATCCTCGGCATCATGGGGACGGGGGCGTCTTTGCGGGGGCGCCTTCACTTTTGAGGTTTTTTCATGAATACTGATATTGAGGCCCGCAGATCCGATGCGATTTCGCGCGGGGTGGGCGTGACTACACAGGTTTATGCCGACAAGGCGCTTAATGCCGAAATCTGGGATGTGGAGGGACGGCGTTATATCGACTTCGCCGCAGGCATGGCAGTAGTCAACACCGGCCATCGTCATCCAAAGGTCGTTGCAGCGGTGAAAGACCAGCTCGACCGCTTCACACATACTTGCCATCAGGTCGTGCCTTATGAGAACTACGTCCGGCTCGCCGAACGGTTGAATGACGCCGTGCCTGGCGACTTCAAAAAGAAAACGCTCTTCGTCACGACCGGCGCTGAAGCCGTCGAGAACGCCGTCAAGATCGCCCGCGCCGCCACAAACCGCAGCGCGATCATCGCCTTCACCGGCGCCTTCCACGGCCGCACCTTCATGGGCATGACATTGACGGGCAAGGTCCAGCCCTACAAGGCCGGTTTCGGCGCGATGGTGCCGGACGTCTTCCACGTCCCGTTCCCCATCGAGTTCCATGGC
>NZ_RZOS01000846.1:0-1294 GCF_004022605.1 Mesorhizobium sp. M4B.F.Ca.ET.089.01.1.1 | reverse complement strand
CCGCTTCCTCGACCAGCGTGCCCGGGCTGAGCAGCCGGGCGTCGTCGAGCAAAGCGAGGGCCGCCGCCGGCTGGTCGGTGGCGAGCAGCGAGCCCTTGACCAGCGCAAGGAAGGCGCCGAGGTCGGCGGGCAGCGCCATCGGATCGATCGGCCTCAGCGTTTCGATCGCCTCGGCCGGACGGCCGTTCAGGTAGCTGATGATGCCCTTGGCGACGGCCAGGCTCCGCGGGTCGGTCTCGGCGCGCGAGGCGGCTGCCTCGACAGTCACGGGATTGCCGCCGCTCATGCCGTAGACGAGCAGGGCGCGAAAGTTCTTCGGTTCCTTGAAATCCCCGGCATCGGCGGCGCGCAGGCGCGCATCGGTCATTTCGAGCAGCTTGGCCTGCATCGGCAGCGCCGCGTGGTCGCCGGCGGCGATGCGGTCCTGCACGAGCTGTAGCGAGCGCACCAGCTGGTAGGGTTGCAGGGCCTCGTCGGCAAAGCTCGCCGACGGCGCTGCGGCGCTCAGCAGCAGAAGGCCGACGGCGCGGCCGATGACGGTCGCAGCTTTCATCCGCCGGTCGCCATCAGAATCTCGATACGCCGGTTGGCGGCCGCCAGCGGATCGGCCGGATCCTTCGGCTGGCGGTCGGCGAAGCCAGCGACCTCGGTGATGCGGCGCTCGTCCACGCCGCCGCGCACCAGCATGTAGTAGGCCGAATGGGCGCGCGCGGTGGACAGGCGCCAATTGTCGTAGGTGTCGCTTCGGAACGGCCGTGAATCGGTATGGCCGTTGATGCTGATCGTGCCCTTCTGGCTGTTGACGATATGGCCGATCTTTTCCATCGCCAGCACCAGCTCGCGGCGCGGCAAGGCCGAGCCGATCTCGAACATGCCGAAATCCAACTGGTCGGTGATCGAGATGACGACGCCCTTGTCGGTCGCCTCGACCGAGACGCCGTCATGCAGCTTGTCGCCCGGCTTGAAAGCTTCGGCCAGCTGCTGCTTGACCTCGGCCGCGGCCTGGACCGTGGCGGCGCTCGGCGCCTTTTCGCCGACATCTGGTTTTGCCGCCGCTTCGGCCTTCGCGGCTTCCGGCTTTGCGGTCTCGGCCTTCTCGCCGTTGGCGGTTTCGCTTGTCACTGTTTCGCTTTTTGCAGCTTCGCCCTTGGCGGCCTCGGCCTTGGCGGCTTCGCCCTTCGCGGCTTCGGCCTTTGCCGTCTCCGGCTTGGCATCCGCCTTGTCGGGCGCCCCCTTCGCCAGCGGCTCGAGCGGCGCGTCGATGACCGGCGGCGCCGGCGGCACGGCCTTGACC
>NZ_RZOS01000845.1:0-1294 GCF_004022605.1 Mesorhizobium sp. M4B.F.Ca.ET.089.01.1.1 | reverse complement strand
CGGCACGGCAGGCGTGGTCGGCAATGCCGGTATGCGTGCACGTGATCGTATCCATTCCGGCATGGTTGCCAACATTCGCACGGCCAATGAGCGCACTGCCATGCAGAACAGAATCTCCAACAACAGCATGCCTCGCTGAGGCGGCTCGCTGGCAGGCAAAGTAAGGGCTGGATCAATATGGCAGACAACGAAGGTGCTTTGAGGAGCTATTTTCAGGACGGCGACCGATGGGAAAACGAGATCGTCAAGAAGGCGAAGCGCTCCCGCTCGCTTGCGTGGTTCGTGGCGCTGCTTTTCGGCGTGATCACGCTGCTGGCGCTCGTCGCGCTCGTTCTCTTGGTCCCGCTGAAAACCTTCGAGCCGTATATCGTCGAGGTCGACAAGAACACCGGCTATATCGAGGTCAAGACAGGCCTGACCAAGCCGTTGACCCTGACAGAGACGCAAGCCATCACGCAAGCCAATGTGGTGCGCTATATCCGCCAGCGCGAGGGCTATGACCCGTTCGCCATCGAAGAAAACTTCGGCGTCGCCGCTCTACTGTCGACCGGGGATGCGGCACGCGAGTTGGCAGAGCAGTACAGCGCAGCCAACCGGAACAATCCGACCAAAGTCTACGGCAAAAACAAGCGCGTGCTGGTGGACGTCAAGTCCGTGACGTTCTCGAACGCCAGCACAGCGCTGGTCCGGTTCTCGACAACGGAAAAGTCCGACACGGATTCGATCGTCCGGCACTACATTTCGGTTGTGCGCTACCGCTATACCGACACGCCGGAAACGAATGAATGGCGGTTTGAAAACCCCCTCGGATTCCAAGTCTACAACTACCGCCGCGACCAGGAAACGGTTACGCTGGGGGACGAGGGATGATGAAACGCCTGCTGTTTTCGGCGGCGTTTTCCGTCGCCATCCAGACTCACGCCCATGGCGCGCAAACGCCTCGTCCGGGCAACCTCGACGGGCGCGTTACCAGTGTCGTCTATCAGCCGAACAACGTGGTCACGGTCAATGCCACCTATGGCATTTCGACCATGATCATTTTCGACGAAGACGAGAGATTCGAAACGATCTCGCTCGGCGATACGGAAAGTTGGCAGGTTGCGCCTTCGGAGAAGGGCAACATCCTGTTCGTCAAACCGGTAGCCAAGAACGTCACCACCAATATGAACGTGGTGACGACGAAACGAATTTATTTCATCGAGCTGCACGACTATGCGCCAGAGGCAGGCCGCAAGGTCTTCGGCGTGCGCTTCGTCTATCCGGAGAAGGATCTGAACGCTGCCTTGCGCAAGGA
>NZ_RZOS01000844.1:0-1298 GCF_004022605.1 Mesorhizobium sp. M4B.F.Ca.ET.089.01.1.1 | reverse complement strand
TGAAGTCCTGTGTCTTCAGCTTCAGCACCACGGTGCGCCCGGCAATGCCCGATTTCTTCAGCCGCGCCGAGACCTTTTCCGATAGCGCCCGCAGCACCGGCACCAGTTCGGCCATGGCGCCGATGTCGGTGTCGAAGGTGGTCTCGGCCGACACGCTCTTGGCGTCGCCATCCGGGTCGACCCGGCGGTCATCCTCGCCGCGCGAGAGCCGGTAGAGCCGGTCGCCCATCACGCCATAGCGGCGCATCAGCTCGGCCCGCTCCATGCGTTGAAGCTGGCCGATGCTGCGGATGCCGTCGCGTTCCAGCGTGGCGGCGAAGGCCTTGCCGACGCCCCAGATCATCGTGACCGGCTGTTCGGCCAGGAAGCCCGTCGCCTCGGCCTCGCCGATCACCGAAAAGCCGCGCGGCTTACGGAAGTCGGACGCCACCTTGGCGAGGAACTTGCAGTAGGAAAGACCGGCCGAGACGGTGATGCCGAGCTCCTTTTCCACGGACAGCGCGAAACGCGCCAGGACGAGGGCAGGGGGCATGCCGTGCAGGCGCTCGGTGCCGGCAAGATCGAGGAAGGCCTCGTCGATGGAGAGCGGCTCGACCAGCGGCGTCAATGCCTGCATCAACGCGCGGACTTCGCGCCCGACCCGGACATACTTCTCCATGTCGGGAGGAATGACCACCGCCTCAGGACAGGCTTCCAGCGCCTTGAACATCGGCATCGCCGAACGCACGCCGTGGATGCGGGCGATGTAGCAAGCGGTGGAGACGACGCCGCGCCTGCCGCCGCCAACGATCACCGGCCGGTCCTTCAGCGCCGGATTGTCGCGCTTTTCGATGGCGGCGTAGAAGGCGTCGCAGTCGATATGGGCAAGATGCAGCCGGTAGAGTTCGGCATGGCGGGCAAGCCTGGGGCTGCCGCAACGCTCGCAGCGACGTGCATCGCCGCGCTGCAAGGCCAGGCAGTCACGGCAAAAACCGTGTTCGGGATTGTTGACAGGAGCCGCCATTGCTGCGAACATAAAGAGAACAAACGCAATGGTACGACAGCGCAGGGCAAGCAACAAGGCTGGCCTGGGGAGAACGCATGAGCACGACCATCGCGCCGCTGGCGCCCGAGCTCTGGGCGGATTTCGAGGATCTTTTCGGCAAGCAGGGCGCCTGTTACGGCTGCTGGTGCACGCATTTCCGTTTGGCGCCGGCGGTACGACGGGCCAACGACAAGCAGCGCAACAAGGACCATATCAAGGCGCGCATCGAAGCCGGGCCGCCGCCGGGTTTACTGGCTTTCGAGGATGGCAAGGC
>NZ_RZOS01000843.1:0-1311 GCF_004022605.1 Mesorhizobium sp. M4B.F.Ca.ET.089.01.1.1 | reverse complement strand
GACAGGTGTTGACGCGGCCGCAAGGCGATCCAGCTGATGAAGGCCAATGTCTGCGAACGCATCTCCTTCGACGACGTGGCCCGCAGCGTCGGCCTGTCGAGGCCGCATTTCTTCGCCCTGTTCAAGGAGCAGACCAATCTGACGCCGAACGTCTATTGGAACACGCTGCGGATGGAGGAAGCCGTGCGCCAGCTGCAATGGTCGCAGGAACCGCTGATCTCGGTCGCCTGCAATCTCGGCTTCACCACCCAGGGCAATTTCTCGCGCTTCTTCCGCGACCATGTCGGCGTGCCGCCGACGCTCTATCGCGAGGCCGCGCGAGCGATGGCTTGAGCGGCCCTGGCTGCAGCGGCTCTATTTTCAGACTGATTGATAGGCACTCAAGACGCATTGATAAGCGCCGGCTGCCTGTGCGCCCTACCCTTTCCGCCATACGCATCCGCAAGGGAACGGCTCCATGGCGAAAGTCACCATCTCCAGCGTCATCGACGCGCCGGTCGAACAGGTCTGGGCGCGGATACGCGACTTTAACGGCCTGCCGGGCTGGCACCCGCGCATGGTCGAAAGCCATATCGAGGACGGCAAGGACGCAAGCACTGTTGGCTGCGTGCGCAACTTCCAGCTCGTCAGCGGCGCCCGCCTGCGCGAAAAGCTGCTCGACTTCTCCGACGAGAAGTTTCTGGTCAGCTACTCCATCCTCGAGACCCCGCAGCCGATCACCAATCACAAGGCGACGCTGCAGTTGCGGCGTGTCACCGACGGCGACCGCACCTTTGCCGAATGGAGCGCGAGCTTCGACGCCGCTCCCGAGGAAGCCGACAAGCTCGCCGAAGGCATGGGCGCCAATGTCTTCCAGGGCGGCTTCAACGCGCTGAAGAGCCATTTCGCCGGCCAAAGCTGAGCCAAGGAGCGTGCCATGGCGCTTGCCCTCCAGACATTCCCGACGGTGAAGGACGCGAACGCGGCACTGCAGGCCGCCGGCACGCGCTATCTCGGCGGCGGCACGTTGGTCGTGCGCGCCGCCAATGAAGGCGATGTCTCTGTCTCCAGCCTCGTCCGCGCCACCGAACCGTCACTGTCGGCGATCGCCGTTTCCGGCGGCAAGGTTCGCCTCGGCGCCTCCGTCACCATGGCTGCGATCGCCCGCCACCCGGAGCTCGCATGGCTCGCGCCCGCCGCGCGCGCCGTCGGCGGCCCGGCGATCCGCAACATGGCAAGCGTCGGCGGCAATCTCTTCGCGCCTGCGCCCTACGGCGACTTCGCCGTCGCGCTGCTTGCGCTGGACGCGAGCGTCGCCGCCGAGGATGGCGA
>NZ_RZOS01000842.1:0-1313 GCF_004022605.1 Mesorhizobium sp. M4B.F.Ca.ET.089.01.1.1 | reverse complement strand
CGACCCCGCCGGCATCGAGGGCAGCGTGACCGAGGCGGAGGGGCTCGGCCTGCTCGACATCGAAACGGTCATGGAGCCGGAGAAGACGGTCCGCAATGTCAGCGCCCGCTCGGTCCAGTTCGATCTGCCGCTGGAAGGCTACGAGATACATCTCGGCCGCACCACCGGCCCGGATTTGGCGCGGCCGTCCGCCGTCATCAACGGCATCGATGACGGGGCGATCTCCGCCGATGGCAAGGTGGTTGGCACCTATCTGCACGGGCTGTTTTCCGCAGACGCCTTCCGGGCAAGGTTCCTGGAAAGCCTCGGCGTCAAAGGCGGCGGCATCGACTATCGCGCCGATGTCGAGCGGGCGCTGGACGAGGTCGCGGCCGAACTGGAAACCCACCTCGACTGCGACGCGATTTTTGGCCTGGCCCGTTAGCTGGCGGCGTCTCCTGCCTTCGGCCAGTAGGTGCCAAACGACCAGACATTGCCTTCCGGGTCGCGGCAGATGAACTCGCGGCTGCCATAGTCGCGATCGGTCAGTTCCTGCAGGATCGTGGCGCCGGCCTTTCTTGCCCTGGCGTAGGCGGCATCGGCGTCTTCCACCGCGACATAGATCGACTTGCCGCCGCCGGCGCCGGGCTCGCCGACCATCTTGCCGTAGTCGTCGTCACGCGCGGTGCCGAGCATGATCATCGAGGCGCCGAAGACGAGCTCGGCGTGATGCACGACGTCGCCCTCGCCATAGCGGGCGCGCACCGTGAAGCCGAAGGCGTCGCACAGCCATTCGATCATTTTGGCGGCATTCTTGTAGCGCAGAGCGGGGTAGAGACGAGGTGCTTCGTTCGCGGTCGACATGGCAATCTCCCTGGTGTCGGTTGACGGTATCCAGTCTCGGCGAAGGCCGCCGCGGCGTCTTGAAGAAATGTTACCTCGGTGGAGAAAGAGACTATGCGAGCGCGGTTGGCGTCTCGCCGGCGAGATCGCGGAATTCGCGCACCAGATGCGCCTGGTCAGCATAGCCGCAATCGGCGGCGATCCCCGCCCAGTCGTCGAGCTGATGCTTGGACAGCGAGAGCGCCCGGTTGAAGCGCACGATGCGCGACAGCGTTTTCGGCCCGATGCCGATCGCGTCGGAAAATTTCGCCGCGAGATGCTTGCGGCTCCAGCCGAGCTCATCGGCAAGCACGGAGACCCGCGTGCGTCCGCCAGAGCCAATGACTTGCCGGTAGGCCCAGGCGATCTCGGCTGACATCCGCTTCGCCTCCGCCAGCCTTGCTGCGACGAAGCTCTCGGCAATCGCGAAACGAGTGTCCCAATCCCGTGCC
>NZ_RZOS01000841.1:0-1315 GCF_004022605.1 Mesorhizobium sp. M4B.F.Ca.ET.089.01.1.1 | reverse complement strand
ATTTCGCGCAGCTTGGCTTCGGTCTGGATGGTCGGCAGCGATTGCAGGATGACCTCGAACGGCGTGCCGGCGGCGAGGTCGCCGGTCAGCTGGTCGGGGATGTCGACCACCGCTTCGCGCAGGTCCGAGCGCGCCACGGTGACCACCGTCTGGCCCGGCGACACGGTCTGGCCGACCTCGGCGCCGACGGCGGTGACGACACCGTCGAAATCCGAGAACAGGCGCGCATAGCCGAGCTGCTCCTGCGATTTGGCAAGCGAGGCCTTGGCCCGCTCGACGCCGGCCTCGGCCGCTTTGCGCGCCTGCTGGGCGGCATCGAAGACGGCCTGCGAGGTGTTGGCGGCGGCCAGCAGCTGGCGCTGGCGCTCCTCGCTGGCGGCGGCGTTGGCGAACTGCGCCTCGGCGTTGGAAAGCTCGGCCTTGGCCGCCTGCACCGCAAGCTCCAGCGCCGTCGGGTCGAGGGCTGCGATCGTCGTGCCCTTGGTGACGATGTCGCCGACCTTGACGTCGCGGGCGACGACGCGGCCGAGCAGGCGGAAGGAGAGGTCGGCGCTGACTTGCGGCTCGATCGACCCGGCGAAGCCGAAGGTCTGGATGGTGCGCGGCTCGATCACCACCGACAGCACTGGCCGGATGATCTCGGGCGGCTTGTCTTCCGATTGCGAGCAGCCGGCGAGCGGCGCAAGCAACAGCAGGACGGGCACAAGCACGGGCGGCAGCCGCTTCATTGGCCTGCTCCCGCGATCTCGATCGCCTGTCCGGGGCTGAGCAACTGGCCGCCATTGGTGACGACACTCTGGCCTGCCTCAAGCCCTCTGCTGATGACGACCACACCGGAATCGAAGGCCAGCACCTCGACCGGCGTCGTCGTCGCCGCCTTGTTCGATGGGTCTACCACCCAGACCGCCGGCTTGCCGTCGGTCGAGGTCAGCGCCTGCCAGGGCAGCAGGATCGCCTTGATCGGCTTGGCGCTGGCCGAGCCGATCACGGCCGCGCCCAGCGGCATGGCGGCGGGCGTGTCGGGAATGGCGACCTTGACCCGGATCGATCCCGAAGCCGGATCGACCGCCGGCGAGATCTCGCGCACCTTGCCCATCGCCCTGACCTGCGGGTCGGACAACAGCGTGATCGTCACCGCTGGCGTTTGCGGCGTCCGCGCGACCAGCGTTTCCTGGACGTTGAACACCGCGTCGCGATCGCCGTCCTCGGCGATGGTGAAGACGGTCTGCGCCGCCTGCACCACTTGCCCGGCTTCGACCTGGCGGGCGGTGATGAAGCCCGCCGCGCCGGCCTTGAGCTCGGTGAAGGACAGGTT
>NZ_RZOS01000840.1:0-1316 GCF_004022605.1 Mesorhizobium sp. M4B.F.Ca.ET.089.01.1.1 | reverse complement strand
GGCATTCCTTGCGCTGATAGGGCTGGAAATTCTGTGTGCGCGCCAGAATGCCCGAAATCACCCCGGCCTCGATCCAGAGTTGCGAATCCGGCGTGAGCAAGCGGGTAGCAGGAACCGCATCGAAAAGAACTGCCTAATGGTCACGAACCCCGCGCCATGCCGAGGCGGAGGAATGTGGCGACGCAGTGGCGAGCTCGCCGTGGGAGCCAGGAACCTGCCTAATTACATTATCGCCAGATCGCCTGGATTGCGAAATTTCGGCCCAAACCCGCCTGAAATAAGCAGCGTCCACAGGAAGCTCCCGCAATAAAGATGCTGGCCGACCGTTCAGCGGCCGATCCGACGGGGCTTCGGGCTGCTTGAAGCCGTTCGGCATCTATGAGACGTCGACAGGCTAACGGCCGACGTCGCTAAACCAAGACTGTAGACATCCGCGAGAGGCTGTTGAAGGGTGACGATAGGCCGTGCCAAATCAGGCCGGTTGCTGGCTGTCGGAGTCCTCAAACAAAAAGGTCGCCGGATCGCGACTGAGCGCTTCGCCGATAGCGGCGATTGTATCGACACTGACATTACCGTCCGCGTCCGCGAGCTTGTTGAGAGTGATCTCCGACACACCCAGGAGCTCCGCCATTTGATAGCGGAGCAGATTGCGGCGCTCACGCTCGCTGTTGATGATGCCGGCAAGGCGCCCGCGGATCGATTTTTCGGTGAGGTTGTGGGCCCATGGTTCCACCTCGGCGCCGCCGACCAGAAGTGTCGCGATCGACACCTGCAGCGCCTGGGCCATGTGTTCGACCGTGCGCAGGGTCACGTTGTTTCGTTTTCTCGTGGTGCGGATGTAGGTGCGGTATGCGAGTCCTTGACCAGGCGACGTTTTGAACAGTTCCGCCATCTGTTGATGGCGAAGCTTTCGCCTACGGCGCTCGATTTCGAGGAACGACCCGATATTGTCCCGAAGGGGGTTGTTCACCTCGCCCGCTTCATTTGGCAGCATGAATCTATGTGTTCGCACGAACTCGCCTTTTCGGTACGCCCCTTTCCTGGACTAAAGCCCATAATAAAGTGTCAAAAGTCGTCCCGACCGTGCTGAAAACTCTCGTTATGGGCGCACCATTCAAGGCCTCGCGAGCCAGGGCTTCGGCAAGACGCATCCTCGCCCGAGGGACAAGGTCGGGATTTCCCTCTAACTCTTTCTGGCGACAGTGGCGTGTTTGTTTTTCGAGGCGTGCCTTTTTTTCTGAGCTGATTTTGAAGCGGAGGCATTTCCACTGGCCGCGTCTTTCTTCGGCACTGGACTGGACCGCCTTCCTGACATC
>NZ_RZOS01000083.1:0-17716 GCF_004022605.1 Mesorhizobium sp. M4B.F.Ca.ET.089.01.1.1 | reverse complement strand
CCGCCGCGACGAGGAGAAGTCGCGCGCAAAGGAGCGCATCTTCTCCTTCCGCAACGCCCAGCATTCCTGGGATCCGAAGAACCAGCGGCCGGAAATGTGGAAGATCTTCAACACCCGCATTGCCGCCGGCGAGTCGATCCGCGTCTTTCCGCTGTCGAACTGGACCGAGCTCGACATCTGGCAGTACATCCTGCAGGAAAACATCCCGATCGTGCCGCTGTATTTCGCCAAGGAGCGGCCGGTGGTCGAGCGCGACGGCATGCTGATCCTCAAGGACGACGACCGCATGCAACTGCGGCCCGGCGAGGCGGTCGAAAACCGGCTGGTCCGCTTCCGCACGCTGGGCTGCTATCCGCTAACCGGCGCCATCGAGTCCGATGCCGACACGCTGGAGGCCATCGTCGGCGAGATGCTGACGGCGCGCACCTCCGAGCGCCAGGGCCGCCTCATCGACCGCGACGAAGCGGGCTCGATGGAAAAGAAGAAGCGCGAGGGGTATTTTTGAGCATGCGCCACATCATGGCCAAAAGCCTCGCCCCCACCGACTCGATCCGCGAATACATGGCCGCGCAGGAAAAGAAGTCGCTGCTTCGCTTCCTCACTTGCGGCTCGGTTGACGACGGCAAGTCGACGCTGATCGGGCGTCTGCTGTCGGACACCAAGCAGATCTTCGAAGACCAGCTTGCCGCGCTGGAGCGCGATTCGCGCAAGCACGGCACGACAGGCGACGACATTGATTTCGCGCTGCTGGTCGACGGGCTCGAAGCCGAGCGCGAGCAGGGCATCACCATCGACGTCGCCTACCGCTTCTTCGCCACCCCGAAGCGCAAGTTCATCGTCGCCGACACGCCCGGCCACGAGCAGTACACGCGCAACATGGCGACCGGCGCCTCGACCGCCGATCTCGCCATCGTGCTGATCGACGCGCGCCAGGGGGTGCTGCGCCAGACCAGGCGCCATTCGATCATCGCCTCGCTGCTCGGCATTCGCCACATTGTGCTGGCCGTCAACAAGATCGACCTCGTCGATTTCGACCAGGCGGTGTTCGACAAGATCGTCGAGGACTACAGCCGGTTCTCGCACAATCTCGGCTTCCAGACGATCGCGCCGATCCCGATGTCGGCCCGCTATGGCGACAATGTCTCCAGCCGCTCCGCCAACATGCAATGGTATTCCGGGCCGACACTGATCGAGCACTTGGAAACCGTTTCGGTCGACGAGGCCGCGGTCGAGCAGCCGTTCCGTTTCCCGGTGCAGTACGTCAATCGGCCCAATCTCGATTTCCGCGGTTTTGCCGGCACGATCGCTTCCGGCTCGGTTGCGCAGGGCGACGAGGTCGTCGTCGCCAAGTCCGGCAAGTCGTCCCGCGTCAAGCGCATCGTCGCCCATGGCGGCGACCTTGCCCAAGCGGTTGCCGGCCAGGCGATCACGCTCGTCCTCGATGACGAGGTCGAGGTGTCGCGCGGCAACATTCTGGTCGCGCCGGCGTCGCGGCCGCAGGTCGCCGACCAGTTCGCCGCCAACATCGTCTGGTTCGACGAGCATGCGCTGCTGCCCGGCCGCTCCTACATCCTGCGCACCGAAACCGACCAGGTGAGCGCCACCGTCACCGAGCTGAAGTACCGCGTCAACGTCAACGACTTCGCGCACGAGGCGGCGAAGTCGCTGGAGATGAACGAGGTCGGCATCTGCAATCTCTCGACGCGCTCGCCGATCGCCTTCGACAATTTCGCCGAGAACCGCACCACCGGCGCCTTCATCCTGATCGACCGCATCAGCAATGCCACGGTCGGCGCCGGCATGATCCTGCATTCGCTGCGCCGCGCCGAAAACATCCATTGGCAGTCGCTCGATGTCGGCAAGCGCGGCCGTTCCGACCTGAAGAACCAGCGCCCGGCCGTGTTCTGGTTCACCGGCCTTTCCGGCTCTGGCAAGTCGACCATCGCCAACCTGTTCGAAAAGAAGCTGTTCGCCTCCGGGCGCCACACCTACATCCTCGACGGCGACAATGTCCGCCACGGTCTCAACCGCGATCTGGGCTTCACCGACGCCGACCGCGTCGAGAACATCCGCCGCGTCGCCGAGGTCGCCCGCCTGATGGCCGATGCCGGTCTGATCGTCATCGTCTCGTTCATCTCGCCCTTCGCCGCCGAACGGCGCGTGGCGCGCGAACTGATGGCCGATGGCGAATTCGTCGAGGTGTTCGTCGACACGCCCTTCGAGGAATGCGCCCGGCGCGATCCGAAGGGTCTCTATGCGCGCGCGCTGAGTGGCGAGATCAAGAATTTCACCGGCGTCGATTCACCTTATGAAGCTCCGGAGAATCCCGAAATCCATCTCAAGACGCTCGGCAGATCGGCCGAGGAGATGGTAGAGGCTCTGGAACTCTGGCTGAACGAGCGTGACATTGCCGAAGACCAATACGACAGCGGCGGCGGCATCTGACGACGAGGTAATGCTCGGCGTGTTCGAGCGCCTGGCGCTGGAAGCCGGGCGCGAGGTCATGCGCGTCTTTCACGAAGGCTGCGCCGTCGACCGCAAGTCCGACTCCTCGCCGGTGACGGAAGCCGACCGCGAGAGCGAGAAGATCATCCTCGCCGGCCTGCGCGCCGCTTATCCGGCCATCCCTTGCGTGGCCGAGGAAGAGGTGGCGGCCGGCATTGCGACACCCGATCTCGACGGCGTCTTCTTTCTCATCGATCCGCTCGACGGCACCAAGGAATTCGTCAACCGCCGCACCGATTTCACCGTCAACATCGCGCTCATTCGTCACGGCGTGCCGGAAGTCGGCGTCGTCTTCGCGCCCTGCACCGGGCGCTTCTTCTCGGGCCGGCCGGGCAGGGCGGAAGCGATCGAGGTCGACGGCGATTTCAATATCACGGGCCGCCGGACCATCGCAGTGCGGGCAGGGGGGACGCCGCTCGCCGTCGTCGCCAGCCGCTCGCACAATACGCCGGAAACCGATGCCTTCATTCGCGACCTCGGCGCCGCCGAGATCGTCTCGGTAGGCTCCTCGCTGAAATTCTGCCTCGTCGCCGCCGCCGAGGCAGACGTCTATCCACGCTTCGGCCGCACCATGGAATGGGATACCGCGGCGGGCGATGCCGTATTGCGCGCAGCCGGCGGCATGACGCGCACGCTGGACGGCCATCCGCTCGCCTATGGCAAGCGCAACCAGGCCAGCGACGCCGATTTCGCGAATCCGCACTTTATTGCGAGCGGGAAGGCAGCCAAGGCAGTGTGAGCGGCCGCGATCGGGTCAGCCTGACCGCTGCTGGAGGCGCTGCCTGTCGATGATTTCGATCTGACGGCGGGATCTGATCTCGATAATCCCGTCGCGTTTCAGCCTCGACAGCTCGCGCGAGACCGTCCCGATGGTCAATCCCAGGAAATCGGCGATCTCGGCCCGTGTAAGCGGCAGTTCGAAGGCCAGCGTCCGATCGTCTTGCGCGACCATGGGGTCGAGATGTCTGCCGATCTGGCCGAGGAAGCTTGCCAGCTTCTCCGAGGCAGTCTTGCGGCCGAGCGCGACCATCCATTCCCGCGCCTCGTCGACATCGCGCAGCGCTTGCTTGAGCAGCCGTCCCTCCAGCATCGGATTGCTGGCGACCATGCGCTCCAGGGCACGCTTCGATATGCGGCAAAGCTCGACGTCCGAGGCGGCTTCGGCGGTGACCGCGCTTTCGTCGGCATAGAGCCTGCCGACGAAGTCCGGCGCGAACTACAACCCGACGATCTGCCGGCGTCCATCGGCAAGCGTCTTGATCAGCTTGACCACGCCGCGCATGACATTGCTGTACGCCGTGATCGACGCGCCTTCGGAAAGCAGTTCTTCGCCGGCGCCGTGCCTGACGACTCTCGTATGCTTGGCGAAGGCGAGCAGCTCATCCGCGTTGAGCACCCCGCACATGCCGTTGTGACGCGCCTCGCAGCTTTGGCACAGTGCGGGAACGTTGGAATTGTGGACGTCCTGGCGGCTGGCGCTCATCTCATTTCGGCAGTGGTCATACTTTGTACAATGCCGCGAAAGCACAGACTTTCAAAGTGCAAACCGGCCAATAGGGCAGGCCAATTTGCGCTAGCGCAAAGACAGCTTCTGCCAGCGCGTATAAGGCGGGCCAACCACCGCCGTTCATGCACGCGAAAGGCAGACCTCGCATGACCAAGCTTACTGTCACCGAACGGCAGATTGGGCTTATCATCTGCCTCGTCGTGGCGGCGATCGGGCTTGCCATGGCCGCCGCGGGTCGTGGCGAGCCTTTTGGCGTCCAGGGCTTCACCGTGCTCCTTCTCGCGCTGGCGTTGAGCGGCTTCATCATCGCCAGATGGGATGCGCCGCCGCCGGACCGGTCCCTGCTCGAGCACTACTATGACGATCCGACCAAGGTGGGCATTGTCCTCACCATGTTCTGGGCTGTCATCGCCATGTTCGTTGGCGTTTGGGTTGCGGCGCTTTTGGCCTGGCCGGAGCTGACCTTCGACGCCGCCTGGGCGAGCTTCGGCAGGTTGCGGCCGGTCCACACCAGCGGCGTCATCTTCGGCTTCGGCGGAAATGCCCTGATCGCCACCTCCTTCCACGTCCTGCAGAGAACGTCGCGCGCCCGGCTGCCCGACCAGTTGAGCCCCTGGTTCGTGCTGATCGGCTACAATCTCTTCTGCATCGTTGCAGCCAGCGGCTATCTCCTGGGCATCACCCAATCCAAGGAATATGCGGAGCCGGAATGGTATGCCGACCTCTGGCTGGTGATTGTCTGGATTGTCTATTTCCTGATCTTTGTCCGCACGCTGGCCCGCCGCAAGGAACCGCACATCTATGTGGCGAACTGGTACTACATGGCCTTCATCCTGGTCGTGGCGATCCTGCATATCGTCAACAACCTGGCTGTGCCGATCTCCTTCGGCAGCGCCAAGAGCTACTCGGCCTTCTCCGGCGTGCAGGATGCGATGACGCAATGGTGGTACGGCCACAACGCCGTCGCCTTCTTCCTCACCTCGGGCTTCCTCGGCATGATGTACTACTACCTGCCGAAGCGCGCCGGGCGGCCAATCTTCTCCTATCCGCTTTCGCTGATCAGCTTCTGGGGCATTACCTTCATGTATATGTGGGCAGGGTCGCACCACCTGCACTACACGGCGCTGCCGCAATGGGTGCAGACGCTCGGCATGACATTTTCGCTGGTCTTGCTGGTGCCGTCCTGGGCCTCGGCCGGCAACGCCCTGGCGACGCTCAACGGCGCCTGGCACAAGGTGCGCGACGACGCGACGCTGCGCTTCATGATGGTCGCGGCGGTCTTCTACGGCCTGTCGACCTTCGAAGGGTCGTTCATGGCGATTCGCGCCGTCAACTCGCTCTCCCACTACACCGACTGGACAATCGGCCATGTCCACGGCGGCGCGCTGGGTTGGGTGGCGATGATCACGTTCGGCTCGATCTACGCTTTGGTCCCGTGGATGTGGAAGCGCCCGGCGATCTATTCGCCGAAACTCGTCGAGGTGCACTTCTGGCTCGCGCTCTCGGGCACCATTGTCTACGTCTTCTCGATGTGGAACTCGGGCATTATCCAGGGCCTGATGTGGCGCACCTACAATGAGAACGGAACGCTCGCCTATTCCTTCCTCGACACGGTCGAGGCGATGCATCCCTATTATATCGCGCGCACCTTCGGCGGGCTGCTGTTTCTGCTCGGCGCGATCGTCGGAACCTACAATGTGCTGATGACCATCCGGCAGGCGCGCCTCGAGCGTGGCGTCGAGGCCGGTGGCGAGGTCGACCTGCCGCTCGGCAGGCCTGCCGCACAGCCTGGAGAATGACCCGTGGCTGACCTCCATCGCAAACTCGAACGCAGCGCCATCCGCTTCATGCTGGCCATCATCGCCGTCGCCTCGATCGGCGGCCTGGTCGAAATCGCGCCGCTTTTCACCATCGGCTCCACGGTCGAGGCGGCGCCAGACATGCGCGTCTACACGCCACTCGAGGTCGCCGGGCGCAACATCTATATGCGCGAAGGCTGCTACGCCTGTCATTCCCAGATGATCCGGTCGCTGCGCGACGAGGTCGAGCGTTACGGACCTTACTCGCTGGCGGTCGAATCCAAATATGATCACCCGATGCTCTGGGGGTCGAAGCGCACCGGGCCCGATCTAGCCCGCATCGGCGAGAAATACTCGGATGCATGGCAGGTGGCGCATCTCAACAACCCGCGCGATGTCGTTCCGCAATCGATAATGCCGGCCTATCGCTGGTTGCTGCGCACGCCTTTGAAGACCGACGATCTCGGCAGGCACCTGGCCGCCTTGCGGACCGTCGGCGTGCCCTACACGGACGAGATGGTCGCCAACGCGCCGATCGATGCCTATGGCCAGTCTGCGCCGGATGATGACAAGGCGCGTGGCGTCACCGAGCGTTACGGCAAGGCGACCCATGTAAGGGCTTTCGACGGCAATCCCGGCGAGTTGACGGAGATGGACGCGCTAGTCGCGTACCTGCAGATCCTCGGCGGATTGACCGATGCGGCCAGGAAGACCGACCAGACGGCGCTGGGGGAATGAGCATGCATGACGCGGTGGTCGCAATCTCCAAAAGCTGGGGCCTTTTCTATCTCCTCGCTCTGTCCGCCGGGGTGGTGATTTATGCCTACTGGCCGTCCAATCGAGCCGGGTTCGATCGCGCCAAAAGCAGCATTCTGGACAAGGACGACAAGCCGTGGATGTAGGACGACGCGACCCTGTCACCGGCCGCACCACGACCGGTCATGAATGGAACGGCATTGAGGAACTGAACACGCCGGTTCCCAAGGTCGTGCTGTTCTTTCTCGCCATCGGAGCGCTGTTCTGCCTTGGCTACTGGCTGCTGATGCCTGCCTGGCCGCTTGGTTCGACCTATACGAAGGGCTTGCTCGGCAACGACCAGCGTCGCATCGTCGATCAGGAGGTGGCAACAGCGAAGGCTCAGCGCGCCGCTTGGCTGGACAAGATCCAGGCCTTGGATTTCGCCGCGATCAAATCCGATCCGGTGCTGATGCAGGACGTGACGAAGGCCGGCCACGTGCTGTTTTCGGACAATTGCGCGGCTTGCCACGGCATCAAGGCAACCGGGGGGCCCGGCTTCCCGGATCTGACGGCAAAGTCTTGGCTTTGGGGCGGGGAACCCGAGAAGATCGCCGAGACGATCGGCATCGGCATCAATTCGACCAATGACGATACCCGCGTTTCGCAGATGCTGGCATTCGGCCGCGACGGCATACTCGATCGTCAGAAGATTGCCGACGTCGTCGCCTATGTCCGCTCCCTGTCGATGCCGGACGCAGGGTCGGCCGAAAGCATCGAGGCCGGCCGAGAGGTTTTCGCCGGCAACTGCGTGGCGTGTCATGGCAAGGACGCCAAGGGCATGCATGAGCAGGGTGCGCCCGACCTCACCGACAGCCATTGGATCTACGGCGGCACGCTCCAGGATGTGTATTCGACGGTCTATTCCGGCCGCCAGGGGCACATGCCGAACTGGAACGCGCGGCTGACGCCGGCGGAGATCAAGCTGCTCGCGCTCTATGTCGGCCAGCTTGGGCAGGCCAAATGAGAACGGCGGCCATGATTGCCGGTCTATCGGCGCGAAGGCGGGCAAACACCCGGCTCAAGTGGTTTGCAGTCGTGGCGGTGCTGTTGGCCGTCTTCATCGGCGCCAATGTTCATCTTGTCTACGTCGCCGTCCAATCGCAGCCGGAATGCGTGCTCGATCCCGCCTTAGACTCGGCGTCCCTCCTTCGTCCGGCCAGGCCGGCGTGTTGAGAGAAAGACCATGACCGAAGCCCCAAACGCCTCGCGGCCCTACATCGAGCGCAACCGGCGCAACCTGCCGGCCGGCACCGCTGTCGGTTGGCTCAAAGCCGGCTGGCGGGATTTCATGGTCAGCCCCGGCCCGAGCCTCGTCTATGGCGCGGCGGTTTTCATGGTTTCGCTGGCGATCGTCTGGACACTGTTCGCGCTTGGCCTGGACTATATCCTGTTTCCCGCGCTCGCCGGCTTCATGGTCGTCGGGCCGCTGATCGCCATCGGCCTCTATGAAAAGAGCTGGGCGATTGCCGCAGGGCAGCCAGTCTCGCTTTCGCGCATGATCTTCGTCCGGCCGAAATCCGGCGCGCAGGTCTGGTTCACCGGGGCGATCCTGTGCCTGCTTATGCTGGTGTGGATGCGGGCGGCGGTCTTGATCTACGCGCTGTTCTTCGGCCTGCTGCCGTTCCCGGGTCTCGATCACATCACGTCGATGTTGTTCACGACGCCTACTGGATGGGCGATGCTCCTGGTTGGATCCGTGGCCGGCGGCGTCTTCGCCGCTTTCGCCTTTGCCATCAGCACCTTCTCCGTTCCGATGCTTTTCGACGAGGAGACGGATGCCTTCACGGCCATGGGCACCAGCATTTCGCTGGTCTGGAACAACATACCCGTGATGATCGCCTGGGGCTCGATCGTGCTTGCGCTTTTCCTGTTGAGCGTCGCCACCGGCCTGCTTGGCCTGGTTGTCGTGTTTCCCGTGCTCGGTCACGGCACGTGGCACGCCTACAAGGCAATGAGATGAGTTGCTGCGCGCCCGGAGCGGAAGCCGCGGCCGAGCTCGGCGGCCCTCCGTCGCGCGATGAAATCCTGCTCGCCAGTCACGACCTTGCGGATGGCCTGCGCCAGACCGATCTGTCGGTACCCGGCGTCCACTGCGCTGGCTGCATCGCCGCGATCGAGGGGGCGTTCCGCCGCGTCCCGGATGTCGAGCAGGCGCGCGTCAACCTGTCCGCCAGGCGGCTGTCGGTGAAATGGCGGGGCGAGATTCCGCCCCCCATTTTCGAGACGGTGATGACGGCAGGCTACGCGGCGCATCTGTTCGACAACGAGGACGCGGCCGTCGACCCCGAGCTTTCGCGGCTGCTGCGGGCAACCGCCGTCGCCGGCTTTGCCTCGATGAACATCATGCTGTTGTCGGTATCGGTCTGGTCGGGCGCGGAGCCACAGACCCGCCAGGCCTTTCACTGGATTTCGGCGGTGCTGGCCTTTCCGGCGCTGATCTATTCCGGACGCGTGTTTTTCGCGGCGGCGTGGTCGGCCCTGCGGCAGGGCAGGACCAACATGGAGGTGCCGATCTCCGTCGGCGTCATCCTGGCGTTCGCGCTCAGCCTTTACGACACCGCCGCCGGCGGCGCCTATGCCTATTTCGATGCGGCGATATCGCTTCTCTTCTTCCTGCTCATCGGCCGCAGCCTCGACCATGTCATGCGCGAGAAGGCGCGCAGCGCCGTGCGCGGCCTGATCCGGCTCACGCCGCGTGGCGCGACTGCGGAACGCGAGGACGGTACGCGCGACTATCTGCCTGCCGGACAGATCAAGGCGGGCATGCTGCTGGCGGTGGCGCCCGGCGAGCGCCTCCTGGTCGACGGCATCGTCCACGGCGGCCGGTCCGATGTCGATTGCTCGCTGGTCAGCGGCGAGAGCGCCGCTCAATCGGTCGAACCCGGATCGTCCTTGCGCGCCGGGACGCTCAACCTCAACGGCGCGCTGACGCTGACGGCCACCTCCGATGCCGGCAATTCCTCGCTCGCCGAAATGGTGGCGCTGATGGAAGCGGCAGATGGCGGCCGCTCGCGCTACAGGCGCATCGCCGATCGCGCCGCGCGTCTCTATTCGCCGGTAGTTCACCTGACCGCGCTTTTCACCTTTCTCGGCTGGATGCTCGCGACCGGCGACTGGCATGGCGCCATAAGTGTCGCCATCGCGGTGTTGATCATCACTTGCCCCTGCGCGCTTGGGCTTGCGGTGCCGATCGTGCACACGGTGGCGGCCAGGCGGCTGTTCGAGGCCGGTATCATGGTCAAGGAAGGCTCGGCCCTGGAGCGGCTGGCGGAGATCGACACGGTTCTCTTGGACAAGACTGGAACGCTGACGACGGGGCGGCTGAGCTTGGCCAATGCCTCGCAGATCGAGCCATCCGCATTGGCGATTGCCGGTGCGATCGCGGCTCGCTCCAATCATCCTGTGTCGCGGGCTCTGGCGGCCTTCGACGACGGTTTGCAAATGATGCCGGTCGCAATTGCCGAGCATCCGGGACTGGGGGTCGAGTGCCGGATCGGGCGGCACCTCTACCGGCTCGGCCGGGCAGAATGGGCCGTATCCGGCGCCACGGCCGCAACCATGCTCTCACGCGACGGCCATCCGCTCGCTTCATTCATTTTTGAGGACAGCCTGCGGCAGGATGCGGCGCGCTCGATCGAGGCTCTGAAGCGCGATGGATTTGCCGTGGCCATCATGTCGGGCGACCAGGAGCGAACGGTCTTGCGCGTCGGTGGGCAACTCGGCATAGGCGACGTGTCGGCACGACTGCTGCCCGCGGAGAAGGTTGCCCGCATCGCCGCGCTTGCCGCCACGGGCCGCAAGGTGATGATGGTCGGCGATGGTCTCAACGATGCGCCGGCGTTGAGTGCCGCGCATGCGTCGATGGCGCCGTCCAGCGCCGGCGATATCGGCCGCAATGCCGCCGACCTTGTCTTTCTCCGGCCGAGCCTGCTGGCCATTCCCGATGCGATCGGTATCGCCCGGCAGGCGGCGCGGCTGGTGCATCAGAATTTCGTCCTCGCGATCGGCTACAACGCCATCGCCATTCCGTTTGCGATCGCCGGGCAGGTCACGCCGCTGCTTGCCGCACTGGCCATGTCGGCGTCGTCGATCTTGGTCGTCGCGAACGCCTTGCGGCTTCGCGGCATCGCCGGCCGCGATGTGGCCAGCGGCTGGGTTGCCGACCAGATGCCAAAACCACTGCCGCCCGTGGTGGGGCGCGCATGAGCAGTCTCGTCTATCTCATTCCGCTGGCCCTCCTGCTTGGCGGGGCGGCGTTGGGCGCGTTCTTGTGGTCGCTGAAAAGCGGTCAGTACGACGACATGCAAGGTGCGGCCGAACGCATCCTGCTCGACGACGAATAGTCGAGCTGGACAGGCAGCAGAGGGGCCTACGCCGCCGCGACGTGGGCCGAGTTCGAGCCGATATAGTTGCGGATCGTCTCGATGATGCGATCCTGGTCGGCTTCGCTGAGATAGGGGTGCATCGGCAGGCAGAGGATCCGCTTCGGCAGTTCTTCCGAAACGGCGAGGCCGGTCGGCGTGCGCGGATAGTCGCGATAGGCAAGCTGCACGTGCAGCGGCTTGACGTAGTAGATGACGGACGGGATGCCCTTCTCCGTCAGATGCGCCTTCAGCCCGTCGCGCTTCGGCGTTTCGATGGCGTATTGCGCCCAGGCCGAGCGGCCGTGGCCCAGATTGCGCGAGGCCTTGAGGATATCGCCGAGACCCGAGGCATAGCGGTCGGCGACCGCCTGCCGGGCAACCATCTCGTCCTCAAGGATGGCGAGCTTCTCGATCAGGATCGCCGCCTGCAGCGTGTCGAGACGCGAATTGATGCCGACGCGGATGTTGTCGTACTGGGTCTCGCCCTTGCCGTGGAAGGCGAAGGAGCGCAGCTTGTCGGCCATCGCGTCGTCATTGGTGAACATCGCGCCACCGTCGCCGTAACAGCCGAGCGGCTTCGCCGGATAGAAGCTGGTCGAGCCGACCTGGCCGAAGGAACCGCAGAACTTGCCGTCGGCCGAGCCGCCGATCGACTGGGCGGCGTCCTCGATCACCAGCAGGTCCTCGCGCTTGGCGATCGCCATGATCGCCTCGTAGTCGGCGGCGAGCCCGAACAGGTCGACCGGGATGATCGCCTTCGGCTTCAGCCTGCCTTCCTTCTTGATCAACTGGATCGCCGCCTCGAGGCTGGCGATGTCGATGTTGTAGGTGTCGGGATCGACATCGACGAACACCGGTTCGGCCTTGGCCAGCGCCACCACTTCGGCCGTCGCTGCGAAGGTGAAGCTCGGCACGAAGACCGCGTCGCCCGGGCCGATGCCGGCGGCGAACAGCGGCAGCAGCAGCGCGTCGGTGCCGTTGGCGCAGGCCACGACATGCTTGGTGCCGACGTAAGCCGCGAGCTTGTTCTCGAATTCGGTGACCTGAGGCCCGAGGATATAGCGGCCCTCGTCGACAACGCGGTCGATCGCGGCTTTGAGCCGGTCGCGGATACGTTCGCGCTGCGCGCCGAGATCGATGAACTGCATGTCTGCCTCAACAAGGGGTTGGTGCGTGTCGCCATGGCAAGCGGCGGGGGCATGACACGCACGGAAACAACAACTTAACGGGCCGCTGGTACCAGACTTGGACAATCCGAGAAAGCCGGGCCACGGGCATGGCGACCGGTCCGGATGTCGCAGCCTGTTACCGACGATCGCTCCTGCTTTTCCGCAAGGTGCCGGAAATCCGGCCTTTGCAAGGCGCAATCAGTGCCTTTTCTCGCGCTATTTCAGCCGACGGAAACATAAAGTGATCAGCCGGCTGAGCGGCTTCGCCGCCGGATGGACGGCCGATTAGGCGATTTCGTGGCGCCAGGGCGGATTGGCGCCGGCGCGCGACACCGTCACCGCCGCCGCCTTGGCGCCGAGCGCCAGCGCCTGGCGGATCGCGTCTTCCGACAGGTCGCCGATCGCCGCTTTGGTGAGCAGGCCCTGTTCGTGCAGCGAGGCGAGGATGCCGGCATTGAAGGTGTCGCCGGCGCCGACCGTGTCGACCACCGTCACTTTCTGCGGCATCACCGTGACCTTGTGGCTCTTGCTGTAGCCGACCGCGCCCTCGCTGCCATGGGTGACGACGATCAGCTTCGGTCCGCGATCCAGCCAGTTGCGGATGACGTCCTCGTGCGAGCCGGCTTCGTCGAACCAGTTGAGGTCCTCGTCCGACAGTTTCACGATGTCGGCCATCGCCATCATCTCGCGGATGCGCCGCAGGTGCTTTGCCTTGTCGGGGATGAAGTTCGGCCGGATGTTGGGGTCGAGCATCATGACGCGGCTGTTGTGCTCGCGCCGCATGAACTCCTCATAGGCCGATCCGGCAGGCTCGGAGATCAGGCTGATGGCGCCGAACAGCATCGCCTCGATCTCGGCGCCGAGGCTCGGCAGATCCTCGATGGTGAGCATGCGCCCGGCGGTGTTCTCGTCGTAGAAAGTGTAGGTCGCCTGACCGTTGGTGAGCCGCACGAAGGCGAGCGTCGTCGGCCTTGGCGAGGTGTGGGCATAGGTGGAACTGACCTTGCTTGCGCCGAGCGCTTCGCGGAACTGGCCGCCGAACAGGTCCGACGACAGGCCGGAAAAGAAGCCGGCCGGCGCGCCGAGCCGCCCGAGCGCGATCGCCGTGTTGAAAACCGCGCCGCCGACATAGGGCGCGAAGGCCGGCTCGCCCTCGGTCGTCGTGCGCGGCAGCATGTCGATCAGGGCTTCGCCGCAGCAGAGGATCATGATGTCTGGCTTTCCGGCGGATAGATCACGCCCTTGCGGATGATGATGTTGGCATAGAGCCGGGGTTCGCTGGTGGCGACGATGGCGTGCGCGGCCTTGACCCGTGCATAGAAATCGGCGCCGGCCAGCGCAACCACCTTGTGGCCGGGCGCGCGCCTGGCGCATACCGATTCCATCTCATGGTGGACCGGATCGGCGAGCGCCGGATCGCCCTTGACCGAGGCGCGAAACAGCGCCTCCGGCACGGCGTCGTCCACCGGCAGCACGCTCAATATCGCGTCGAGCACGGGAACCATGTGATGGCCGTCGGCGCGGATCAGCCGATGCGCCTGCTGCTCGGCCGGGTAATTGCCATCGACAAGCGCGATCTCGTCGCCATGGCCCATGGCGCGCAGCGTTGCCAGAAGCTCCGGGCCGAGCAGCGAGGGAATGCCGATCAGCATGCTTAGGCGCTCCTGGAAATCGTGGTCGAGCCGATCAGGAAGCGCTCCGACAGCGGCAGGCTGGCGCCGCCAAGTGCCCGCGCGTGGATGCCGACGGTTCCTTCGCGCACCGCCGGCAACTTCAGGCCTTCGCCGTCGATCGTGCCGATGGCCACTCTCACCGCGTCGACGAGACGGCCGCGCACCGAGAGCGGCATCCAGCCGTCGATCACCGCCGCCTCGAAATCGATGACCGAGGAGGCCGCGACGATGGCGTAGGCGAGCGCCTGCGCGGCGCCGGCGATCCATAGGTCGAGCTCGGGGCCGATCTCGCCCCAGTCCTCGGGCGACGTCCACAGATGCGAGGCCTCGACGCCGCGCGCGTTGAGCGCCTTCTCCAGCATGGCGATCGACGCCACGTCGATGAGCTGCGTCGGCTTGCCATCGGGTCCCGGCACCGGCATCGAGCCGAGCGCGCCGGCATTGCCGGTCGGCCCGCCGAACAGCCGGCCGTTGAGCACGATGCCGCCGCCGGCGAAGGCGCCGATGTAGAAATAGACGAAGTCGCGCGCCCCGCCCGCCTGGCCGAAGACGAGCTCGGCGCCGCAGGCCGAGGTGGCGTCGTTCTGCAGGTAGACCGGGAAGTCGCACTGCGCCTGGATGTCGGAACGGATGTCGCGGTGGCGCCACTCGTCCATGATCTCGCGCGGCGCGCCGGCGGTGTCGGCCCAATTCCACAATTCGAACGGCATGGCGATGCCGAGCCCGGCAATGCGCTTGTCCTGCGCCTGGGTAAGTTCGCCACGCATCCTGGTCATGCCGGAAAGCGCGAATTCCACCGTCTCGCGCGGCGCCGGATAGCGGTAGGAGTGCTGCAGCATCGAGCGCACATTGCCGAGGAAGTCGATCAGCACCAGCTCGGCGCTGCGGCGGCCGATCTTGAGGCCGATGAAGAAAGCGCCTTCGGGGTTGAGCGCCATGGGAATGGAGGGCTGGCCGATCCTTCCGCGCAGCGGCGCCTGGCGCACCAGCAGCCTGTCGTCCTCCAGCTCGCGCATGATCACCGAAACGGTCTGCGCCGAGAGTCCGGTCATGCGCGCTATGTCGGATTTGGCGAGGCTGCCATGCTGGCGCACCAGGGACAGCACAAGCCGCTCATTGTGGTCGCGCATGCCGCTCTGGTTGGTGCCGCGGTGCAGGCGGCTTTCTGCCGCCTCGGGCGAACCGTGCCTCGCAATGCCGGTCTCCACCCTGTTTCCTCCGTCGTTTCCCCTCAATGCTTTTCGTGCAGAATGAGTGAACGACGCAAGGCTGTCAATAATAAATAAGAGTGATTTAATTATTGACAGCCGTCTCGGAGTGGTGTCTCTTGAGGGGGCGTCCACGCTGGGAGAAATGGTTGGATGCGCTTGAGACGTCGGGTGGCCCGGCGTCCGCAATGGTTCCACTGGGAGGAAAATCGTGACCAAGAAAGCACTGCTGAAGTCCACCGTGTTCGCGGCCGCCGCGTTGGGCCTGATGGCGTTCGCCTCGACGGCATCGGCCGCCGGCGTCGGCGCCTGCCTGATCACCAAGACTGACACCAATCCCTTCTTCGTCAAGATGAAGGAAGGCGCGACCGCCAAGGCCAAGGAACTTGGCGTCGACCTCAAGACCTATGCCGGCAAGATCGACGGCGACAGCGAGAGCCAGGTTGCGGCGATCGAAAGCTGCATCGCCGACGGCGCCAAGGGTATCCTGATCACCGCTTCCGACACCAAGGGCATCGTGCCGACGGTGAAGAAGGCGCGTGACGCCGGCCTGCTGGTGATCGCGCTCGACACCCCGCTCGATCCGATCGATGCGGCCGACGCGACCTTCGCGACGGACAACCTCGAAGCCGGCAAGCTGATCGGCGCCTGGGCCGCTGCGACGCTTGGCGACAAGGCCAAGGACGCCAAGATCGGCTTCCTCGACCTGACCCCGTCGCAGCCGACCGTGGACGTGCTGCGCGACCAGGGCTTCATGATGGGCTACGGCATCGACGTGAAGGACCCCAACAAGATCGGCGATGAGGACGATCCGCGCATCGTTGGCCATGACGTGACCAACGGCAACGAAGAGGGTGGCCGCAAGGCGATGGAGAACCTCCTGCAGAAGGACAACACCATCAACGTCATCCACACCATCAACGAGCCGGCCGCCGTCGGCGCCTACCAGGCGCTCAAGGCAGTTGGCCTCGAGAAGCAGGTGCTGATCGTCTCGGTCGACGGCGGCTGCCCCGGCGTCAAGTCGGTAACCGAAGGCGTCATCGGCGCCACCTCGCAGCAATATCCGCTGCAGATGGCCGCGCTCGGCATCGAGGCGATCGCCGCTTTCGCCAAGGACGGCACCAAGCCGAAGCCGACCGAAGGCAAGAACTTCTTCGATACGGGCGTCAACCTCGTCACCGACAAGCCGGCCAACGGCGTCAAGTCGATCGACACCAAGGAAGGCCTCGCCAAGTGCTGGGGCTGATGCTGGGCTGACCGGCACATAAACCTTGCGGCTGGGGGCTTGATCCCCGGCCGCATCGGGTGGACGATGCGCTTTCGTTGGCGCTGACAATCCAGGCGACAGACCGGAATGCGTGAACGGGACGGGGAGCCGTGAGAAGCTCCGCGCAGACGGGAGGAGATATGTCTCAGATTCAGGAATTCGAGAAGGTTCTCTCGAGCAGCGACACCAGCGTCGCCGCCTTCGATGAGCACGGCAAGTCGTTCGTCAAGCGCGCCCAGCATTTCCTGCACTCCACGCCGGCCGCTGTGCCGCTGATCGTGCTGGTCTTGTCGATCATCATCTTCGGTATCGCCATCGGCGGACGGTTCTTTTCGTCCTACACGCTGACGCTGATCCTGCAGCAGATCGCCATCGTCGGTATTCTGGGCGCCGCCCAGACGCTGGTCATCCTGACCGCCGGCATCGACCTGTCGATCGGCGTGATCATGGTGATTTCGGCCGTCATCATGGGCAACTGCGCCATCACCTACGGTATGCCAACCATCCTCGCCGTTATCGTCGGCCTTGCCGCCGGCGCCGCCTGCGGGCTGCTCAACGGCCTTTTGGTCGCCTACATGAAGCTGCCGCCGTTCATCGTCACGCTCGGCACCTGGAACATCGTCATGGCCACGAATTTCATCTATTCGGCCAATGAGACGATCCGCGATGCCGATGTCGATGCGCAGGCGCCGCTGCTGCACCTGTTCGCGATGAGCTTCAGGGTCGGCTCCGCCGTGCTGACAGCCGGCGTCATTGCCACGGTCGTGCTGGTGGGAGTGCTTTGGTACGTCCTCAACCACACCGCCTGGGGCCGCCATGTCTATGCCGTCGGCGACGATCAGGAGGCTGCGAAACTGTCGGGCATCCAGACCAAGAAGGTGCTGATTACGGTCTACGCCCTTGCCGGGCTGATCGCCGCGTTCGCGGCCTGGGTCTCGATCGGCCGCAACGGCTCGATCTCACCGTCGGCTGCCGTCACCGACTACAATTTGCAAGCCATCACCGCGACGGTGATCGGCGGCATCTCGCTCTTCGGCGGCCGCGGCTCGATCCTCGGCACGCTGTTCGGCGCCATGATCGTCGGCGTCGTCTCGATGGGTCTCAACATGATGGGCGCCGATCCGCAATGGAAAGTGCTGCTCACCGGCGTGCTGATCATCGGCGCCGTGGCGGTCGATCAATGGATCAGAAAGGTTTCGGCATAATCATGACCCAGGAACCCATCCTCACCGCGCGCGGTCTCACCAAGCGCTATGGTCGTGTCACCGCCCTCGACAATGCCGATTTCGACCTCTATCCGGGCGAAATCCTGGCGGTGATCGGCGACAACGGCGCCGGCAAATCATCGCTCATCAAGGCGATTTCCGGCGCGGCGGTGCCCGACGAAGGGGAAATCAAGCTTGAAGGCAAAGCCGTTGCCTTCAAG
>NZ_RZOS01000839.1:0-1318 GCF_004022605.1 Mesorhizobium sp. M4B.F.Ca.ET.089.01.1.1 | reverse complement strand
ACCCCACCCGGACCCTTCGGGTCCGACCTCCCCTCAAGGGGGAGGTTGAGGGCGGCGCTACTTCTGCGGCGCCTGGTCGATGATCGACTGCATCGTCTCCTGCGCATTCGAAATCGCGCCGTCGACATCGTCGCCGAAGAAGACCTCGTTGACCATCTGCGTCCACGGACCGTTGGCGGAGTTGATCAGGTCGTTGAACACCACCGTATAGGGCGTACGGCCCTTGGCCATCGCCTCGGCGGCGATCTGGTAGCGCGGATCGAGATCCTTCAGCGCCTCCTTGGCGCTGTCGCCGCGCACCGGCAGGCTGCCGTATTTGGCGAGCAGCGTCTGGCCTTCGAGCGAATAGGCGAAGTCCAGAAATTCCTTCACCACGGCGAGCTTCTTGGTGCCCTTGGTGACGACGAAATTGTCGCCGCCGGCGAAGGACGACCAGCCGCCATCCTTGCCCGGCAGGAAGGTGACGCCGTAATCGACATTCGGATACTGGGTGTTGAGCGCGCCGATGGCGAAGGCGCCGGACGGCGAGATGCCGATATTGCCGGCGGCGAAGGCGGCGAAGAAGTTGGCGCCGGTGTCGGTCTGCGCGCCCGACGGCACCAGATCCTTCTTGACCATCGAACGGTAGAGGTCGATGGCGCCGCGCAGCTGCGGGCTGTCCAGCGTCGCCTTGGAGCCGTCCTCGGAGAGGATGTCGCCGCCCGAGGCCCAGATCAGCGGCGTGAAGGTGAAGATGTTGCAGCCGCCGCAATTGCCGGAGAAATAGAAGCCCTTGATGTCGCCGCCGAGCGCGTTGACCTTCTCGGCGTCGGCCTCGATCTCGGCCCAGTTGGTCGGGCCTTTTTCCGGGTCGAGCCCGGCCTGCTTGAACAGTTTTTTGTTCCAGATCAGCACCGAACTGTCGGCAGAGAACGGCAGGCCGTAGATGCGGCCCTTGTAGGTGCCGGTCTTGACATGCGCCGGCGACAGGCTGGCGAAATAGGGCAGCGACTTCGCCCAGTCGGTGATGTCCTCGAGCTGGCCGGCGGCCGAGAAGGACGGCGTGTAGATCAGGTCGAGCGAGAGCGCGTCGGGCGCGGTGCCGCCGGCGGCGGCGGCACCATATTTCGGGATGATCTCGGCATTGGGGATGATGTCGAGCTTGATCTGGTTCTCGTGGCCCTTGTTGAAGGCATCGACGATGCGCGGCATGAAGTTCGAGCCGTCGGCGCGCACCCAGATGTTGGCGGTATCGGCGGCGAAAGCAGGCAGAGCGAAAATGCTCGCGGCGAGCGCGAGCCCGGCAATCATGGTCTTCATGGTGTTCCTCCTCATGGGT
>NZ_RZOS01000838.1:0-1320 GCF_004022605.1 Mesorhizobium sp. M4B.F.Ca.ET.089.01.1.1 | reverse complement strand
GACTAGCGCGTCCCGCTCCGGTCCGACGCCGGCAAGCGCCACATGGACATCGGGAAGCCGCTCGAGCGCCCCAACCAGCGCGATCTGGTTCTTCATCTGCGTCAGGCGCCCGGACGAGACGGCGAGCCAGGCATCGCGGGGCAAGCCGAAGGCGGCGCGTGCCGCCGCCTTGTCGAAATCATCAGCTGGTGCGGGAACGCCGTGATCTATGCGCCGGATCCGCCGCCGGTAGGCTTGCGGATAGCGATCGAACTGCGCTTGCGTCCAGGCCGAGTTGACGACATTCGCCTGGTAGAGGCCGAGCACCCCCATCAGTCTGTCGATCCGCGAGAGCAGGCCCATCACCCCTTTGGTCTGCGGCGCACCGCTCTGGTTGGCGACGATGTGCCGGACACCGGCCAGCCGGGCGCCGATCGTGCCGAAGATGTTGCCGTAGTGCTGGTAGGAGATGACCGCATCCGGCCGCGCCGCGCGCAGATAGGCCGCAAGGCTGATGGCCGCGCGAACCTGTCCCGGCAATCCTCTCGGGGGCTCGGCAAGGACGAAATCCGCGTGCGGATCGCCATCGAAGGCGTCCGTCTTCCTGTACATGAAAACGGTGCGCACATCGTGCCCGCGAGCCCGCAAGCCTTCACCCACCATGTCGGAAATGCGTTGCGCGCCGGCCGCTTCGGCCTGGGTCTGGACCTGGATGATCCTCACATACGCCCCTTCAGCGCCACGCGGGCAGCGAGCGCCGGCCTTCCCATAGTGAACCCGAAGACCGATGGATCGATGCCTATTCTACGCTTGGCGATCGACACGGCAATGGCGGTCCAGGCGATGACCGTGCCGGCGATGCTGACAGCCGCGCCGATGGGGCCGAAGAAATAGGTCGTCACGGCGGTGGCGCCGAGGCCGAGCGCGTTGACGACGACCAGTACCTTGAACAGCGCATGCTGCAGGCCGGTCAGCTGCAGCAGCACCTCGATCGGGCCACAAGCCGTGCCGAACGTCGCGCCGATGCCGAAGATGACGAGCGTCGCCCGCATGGTCGGCGTGGCGTAGGCCGGATTGAACATCGACAGGATGAAGCCGCCCAGGATCCAGAATGCCGCGAGCACGCACAGCGCGATCGCGAAGCTGCCGAGCGCGGCGAGGCTGGTGATGCGCTGAACATGCGCCCTGTCGCCGCTGTAGAAGGCGCTGGAAATCTGCGGCGCAAGCGCCTGGTTGATACCGTTGAGCGCAAGCGCCACGAAACGCGTCGTTCGGTCGGCGACGAAGATCGCGCCAGCGGCCTCGGGTCCGAGGATCATGGCCACAAGCAGGGTGCTCACC
>NZ_RZOS01000837.1:0-1327 GCF_004022605.1 Mesorhizobium sp. M4B.F.Ca.ET.089.01.1.1 | reverse complement strand
GACAAAGGGCAATGACCAAAGCCGTCCCGGACATCGCATCGGAGTTCAACGTCTTTGCACCAATGCCCAGCAATGGTCGCCGCGACAAACAACGCCTGCAAACGGGCGCTGTGAGCCGCCGTCGTTCAACGAAAGATCACCAACGGAGGTCCCGAGGAGGCCCCATGAATCGCTGCACATCAGCATTTGCAATTCTTGCTTTCGGCACGTTCTGCACATCGTCGACCATCGCCATGGCGGCGCATTCGACCACCTATTCAGCGCCCGACAAGAGCGTCGTGTTTCTTGGTGGCGTTGGCTACACCTGGCTAAAGGGCAACGAGCTTTTCTACGACGAAGTGGGCAATCGTATCAGCAAATTGATCTGGGAAACCGGCGCGCCGGTTCTGACCACCGGGCTAAAGGCCGAGGTCTGGAAGAACTGGACCATCTCAGCCAACGGCGTATTGCCGGACAGGATTGGTCGGATCAGTCAATCCACCCCGACACCCGCCTTGACCGCTACATCAACCTTGACATGGCAGCAGGCCCAGACTTCGTGATCAACGATGCCACGGTTATCAACCTTCATGGTGGCTTCAAATACACCAACATGAAGTGGAAGGCCTATGGCGGTTCGTACATATAGAGTGGGGACCGCTTCGGCTTTTGCGAGGATCGCGGCAAGTTCCCGGACGGCGAACCGGTCATCGATTACGAACAGCGCTATTTCGGCCTGTTCCTTGGCGCGAAAGCGACCACGACGCTCGGGAACTTGACGCTCTCGGGTCTGCTCCGCAGCGGCTTCACCGTTGATGCAAGCGCTGTTGACCATCACTGGCTGCGCGAGGAGGGGCGCGGCCTGCGATTTGAGGACGACCTCTTCACGGTGCCGTTCATCTCGGCCGGCGCCAAGATCGATTATCAGATGACCGACCGCGCCAGCGTCTTCCTGGCCGGCAATGTCGACAAATATTTTCGCAACAAAGGCTAGAAAACGGCCTACAGCATCGCGACCGGCGAACAAGGAACCCACAAGGATAGCGCTGGCATGGACTTCTATGCCTTGACCCTGTCGGCCGGCTTCAAGCTGACGTTTTAAGCGCAGTCATTTCTGACGCTGAGCACGTAAGACCATGCGTGCATTAAGGACGCACAATGCCTCTGCGCGCAATCCATTCAATCGCGGATATCCAAGCGGCGCCGACGTCGGCCAGAATCTCAGGATTGTCCGGGCGGTCCGCCAGGCCTGGTATGGCCGGCGTGGAGGTGTTGTCCGCCGGTCATCCCGTCGATTTTAAGGTCCCGACGGCCGTCTGGCACCGGTGCGCGAGCCGCCAGAAAAGCG
>NZ_RZOS01000836.1:0-1329 GCF_004022605.1 Mesorhizobium sp. M4B.F.Ca.ET.089.01.1.1 | reverse complement strand
CTCCATGCCGCGCGGCAGGGCCTTGCCGTCCAGGTGCTGGACGCCGGAGCGATCGGCGTGGGTGCCTCGGGTCTCAATGGCGGTCAGGTCATCCCCGGACTGAAATACGATCCGGAATGGCTGGTCGAGCATTTCGGCAAGGAGCGTGGCGAGGCGCTGGTCAATTTTGCCGCCTCGACCGCGGATGCGGTGTTCGACCTGATCCGCGACGAGAAGCTGGCGGTGCCGTTCACCCGCAACGGCTGGATCCAGGCTGCGCACACCGAGACCGCTTTGACTGCGGCAGCAAACCGGGATCGCCAGTGGCGGGCGCGCGGCGCCGACGTCGAACTGCTAAGCCAGGCCGAGATCGCGGCCATGACCGGCGCCAAGGGCTATCTCGGCGGCTGGCTCGACCGCCGCGCCGGCGTCGTCGATCCGCTGGCCTATACGCTGGAGTTGGCGCGGGTCACCGCTGCCGCTGGCGCAGGGATCGCACCAGCGCAGAAGGTGGTGAAGCTGCGCAAGGACGCCGGTCTCTGGCGCGTCTTGACCGAAAGCGGCCTGGAGGTGCGGGCGAAGGCGGTCGTGCTTGCCACCAACGCCTACACCGATGGCCTTCTGCCTGGCCTCGCGCGGACCATCGTGCCGCTGCATTCCTTCCAGATTGCCACTGCGCCGCTGCCGGCCGACATTGGCGCCGGCATCCTGCCGGGCGGGCAGGCGGTGTCGGATTCGCGCCGCATCCTGGTCTACTACCGCAGAAGCGCGGACGGCCGGCTTGTGCTGGGCGGGCGCGGCCGCATGGCGCTGCCCTCCAGCGCCGCGGACTGGGCACATCTGGAACGCGCCCTGATCCGCCTCTATCCGGCGCTTGCCGGCATCGCGATCGAGAAACGCTGGTTCGGCCGGGTGGCGATGACGCCGGATCACCTGCCGCATATCCACGAGCCCGAAATGGGCCTGCTTGCCGTTGCCGGCTGCCAGGGCAGGGGCGTCGGCCTGATGAGCGCGCTCGGCAAGCGCATCGCAAGCTACCTGGCGAGCGGCGATGCGCGGCAACTGCCGTTTCCGTTGTCGCCGATCCGGCCGATCCCGTTCCATGCCTTCCGGCAGGTCGGCGTTGCCGCGACGATCGCCTGGTACCGGATGCTCGACGCGTTGGAGCGCTGATTTCGCCGAGACATTCCGTCATTCTCGCGATTCAGCTTGACAGTTTCACAAATCTGAAAAAATCTAAGTCGATTTCATAATTCCGACGGGCAGATCGATGTCGGCCATTGCAGCAAGTCAGCCATTGCCGGAAACCCGCACTTCGCCGGCGTTCCGCTTCGCCATGCTGCTGCCGGG
>NZ_RZOS01000835.1:0-1334 GCF_004022605.1 Mesorhizobium sp. M4B.F.Ca.ET.089.01.1.1 | reverse complement strand
CTTTCGTGCCAACCGAAATCCACGTCGGCACGGTGAAGGACGACAAGGGCGCTCTCGGCATCCTATCGATCCATACGACCGAAGGCCTTTTGGATATCGCGCTCGACCTTCACGCGGCCGATGCCATAGTGAATGCGATTGGCGCTATCCGCTCGAAGCTGGCGCTTGTTGAAGCTAAAAATGCCCCGTCGAAGCCGGGCAGGAGGTCTTTCTTAGGAGCCGATCGGATCAACGCAGATCGTCATCGGTAATGTACGTCGTCGTCATGACGGCCTGCTGAAGCCGCGTCAGACCCTTTCTTGTATCGACGCGCGAGGTGGCGGAAAGTCGGTAGCGTACCCCATCACCTTGTCGACTCGCTCGGCCAGCCAAAAGGCCTTCATTGAAGCAGCTACCGGTCTAGGCCGGCGGCGTGTACGCCACTTTTTCGCCGTCTTCCTTCACGAACTCGCGCACCGGATGCTCGAGAAGCGGCAGCACCGCCTTGGAAGGCCGGCAAAGCCTTGCGCCCTTTGGCGTCTCGACGATCGGCCGGTTGATCAGGACTGGGTGTGCGAGCATGAAACCGATCAGCTCGTCGTCGCTCCATTTGCGGTCGGCCAGGCCAAGCTCGGCGTATGGCGTGCCCTTCTCCCGCAGCAGTTCGCGCGGGGTGATGCCCATCGCCGCGATCAGTTCCAGCAGCCGCTGGCGGCTCAGCGGCGTCTTGAGATATTCGATCACCACCGGCCCTTCGCCGCTGGCGCGGATCATGGCGAGCGTGTTGCGCGAGGTGCCGCAGGCGGGATTGTGATAGATGGTGACCGTCATGACTGTGCCTTTTGTGGCTGGGCTTGCCGAATGATCCCGGGCCGCAGCAGCCAGCCCATCAGCGCCAGCGCGAGCAAGGCGCCAAGCAGCTCGGCGACGATGAAGCCCGGCAGATCGATAGGTCTGATGCCGGAGAATGTGTTGGTAATCGAACGCGCCAACGCCACCGCTGGATTGGCGTAGAGGCGGTGAACCAGTAGGCGGCGGTGATGTAGAGCCCGACCAGCCACGGCACGGCTCGCTGCTCGAACCTGAGCCCGCAGAGAATGACCGCGACGAGACCGAATGTGGCCACCATTTCAGAGAACCATTGCGCCGGTCCGGCGCGCAGCTTGGTCGAGATCTGCAGAACCGGCAAAGCGAACACGAGGTGCGCGGCGAGCGTGCCAGCGATGCCGCCCAGGAGTTGCGCGACCAGATAGGCAGGCAGGTCGCGGGCCGGCAGCGTGCGGTTCAAGCAAAACACCAGTGAGACCGCCGGATTGAAATGCGCGCCCGAGATGGGGCCAACGATGGTTATCAAC
>NZ_RZOS01000834.1:0-1334 GCF_004022605.1 Mesorhizobium sp. M4B.F.Ca.ET.089.01.1.1 | reverse complement strand
GCGCAATCCGTCACCGCCTTCGTCGCCATCGACAAGGCGCTGCACGCCGCCGGCGTCAGCGTGCCGGAGATCCATGCGCAGGACCTGAAGCAAGGCTTCCTGCTTCTGGAGCATCTCGGCGCGGAAGGTTTTTTGGGCCAGAACGGGGAGCCGATCGCCGAGCGCTATGCCGCGGCGGCCGAGCTGCTGGCGATGATGCACGGCAAGGCCTGGCCCGACAGGATGGCGGCCGCGCCCGGCATCTTCCACGACGTGCCGCCCTTCGATCGCGAGGCGATGCTGATCGAAGCCGACCTGATGGTCGACTGGTATGTGCCGATGCTGACCGGCAAGCCGGCGGGCAATGCGTTGCTGGCCGGCTACCATAACGAATGGAACAAGGTGCTCGACCGGCTCGAGGGCAGCCAATACACGCTGATGCTGCGCGATTTCCATTCGCCCAACATCATCTGGCGCGGCGACCGCGCCGGTCACGACCGGCTCGGCGTCGTCGATGTCCAGGACGCGCTGATCGGCCCCGCCGCCTATGACGTCGCCTCGCTCGCCATGGACGCCCGCGTCACCATCTCGCCTAAGATCGAGAAGCGGACGCTCGATGCCTATGTCGCGGCGCGCCACGCCGCCGGCGCCTTTGACGAGGCGGCGTTCCGGGAGGCCTACGCGATCATGGCGGCGCAGCGCAATTCGAAGATCCTCGGCATTTTCGTGCGGCTCGAAAAGCGCGACGGCAAGCCCTTCTACCTCAAGCACCTGCCGCGCATCCGCGACTATCTCAGAAGAGCGCTGGCGCACCCGGCACTCTCCGGGCTACACGACTTCTACGCCGCCCATGGCCTGCTGGAAGAACGACCGCTGTGACCGCAACCCCCAGGACCGCAATGGTGCTCGCCGCCGGGCTTGGAAAGCGCATGCGGCCGATCACCGACACGATGCCGAAGCCGCTGGTGGAAATCGCCGGCAAGACGCTAATCGACTGGGGGCTGGACAGCCTGGCGAGCGCCGGTGTCGTTAGGGCGATCGTCAACGTTCATTATCTTCCGGACCAGATCATCGCCCATGTCGCCGGCCGCAAGGCGCCGAGGATCGTCATTTCCGACGAGCGCGAGATGCTGCTGGACTCGGCGGGCGGCATCGTCAGGGCGCTGCCCTCGCTGGGACAAGAGCCCTTCTACATCATCAACGCCGACACGTTCTGGATCGACAGCGGCCAGCCCAGTCTCCAGCGCCTTTCCCTTGCATGGGACGCTGCCAGAATGGATATTCTGCTGATGCTCACCGATCTCGATTCCGCCACCGGGCATTGCGTCGGCACCGATTTCCTGGTGGCGCCGGAC
>NZ_RZOS01000833.1:0-1335 GCF_004022605.1 Mesorhizobium sp. M4B.F.Ca.ET.089.01.1.1 | reverse complement strand
ACAATACGGCGCTCGCCCGCTCGGTCGGATTGATCCGGCGGCTCAAAATGTTGGCGGCGATGACGATGGCCGGCTTGTTGTGCACGCGCACGAAGCCGTCGGCGAAGGTCATGGCGTAGATGAACCCGGCGCAGGCGCCCGCCAGGTCAACCCCACCGGCCTTTTCGAGGCCGAGCCTGTGCGCCACCAGTGGTGCGCTCGGTGGTAGGAGATGGTCCGGCGTAGAGGTGGCGAGCAGCAGCAGGCCGATCTCCTTGCGGTCGATGCCGGCGGCCTGAAGCGCCATGTCACCGGCCTTGGCCGCCAGTCCGGAAAGCGTGTCGTCGGGCTCTGCCCAGAAACGCGTGCGGATGCCGGTGCGCCCTTCGATCCAGCCTGCTTCCAGCCCGAGGCTTGTCTCGATCTCGGCATTGGCGACTTTTCGGGCCGGGACGTGATGGCCAAGGCCTATGATGCGCGCTGTGCGGTTCATCTTTTGTCGGTCGCAAGTCCGGCCGCCTCGTCGACGGCATCGTAGAGCCGGTCGAGTTCGCCCGATGTGACGCAATAGGGCGGCAGCAGGTAGATGACATTGCCGAGCGGTCGCACCAGCAAGCCTCGATCGAGGAAGAAGGCGCGCAGCCTGGGGCCGACCTCGGCGAGATAGCCCGCATTGCCGACGCTGAGGTCGAGCGCGGCGATGGTGCCGGCCGTGCGCACATTCTCGAAGCGCGAATCTCCGTTGAACCGCGCAATTTTCTCAGCCTGCATCCGTGAGAGCGCAGCCACGCGGTCCGCCACCGGCTCGTCGTTCCAGATACCAACATTTGCCAGTGCTGCTGCGCAGGCGATCGGGTTTGCAGTGTAGGAACTCGAATGGAAGAAGGTCTTGGACCGATCCGTCGAGTAATGCGCTTGGAAGATCGCGTCGGTGGCAAGCGTCGCCGCAAGCGGCAACGATCCACCCGTCAGTCCCTTGGATGTGCACAGAATATCGGGCGCGACCGCCGCCTGTTCGCAGGCGAACATGGTGCCTGTGCGGCCCCAGCCGGTCATGACTTCATCGGCGATGAAAAGCGTCCCGGAGCGCTCGGCAATGCGCTTGAGTTCGGCGAGAACCGAAGCCGGATACATCAGCATGCCGCCGGCGCCGAGCACCAGCGGCTCGACAATCAGCGCGGCCACCTCGCCGTCGCGCGCCAGCCGTTCGAAGGCGTCAAGCGTTTGCTGCTCCTGGCCTGCGGCCGGGAAGGGGATGGTGTCGACCTGGAAAAGCAGCGGCTCGTAAGCGGCGTTGAAGACGCCGCGCGCGCCGACGCTCATCGTGCCCATGGTGTCGCCGTGATAGCTGTGCTC
>NZ_RZOS01000832.1:0-1348 GCF_004022605.1 Mesorhizobium sp. M4B.F.Ca.ET.089.01.1.1 | reverse complement strand
GCTGGATCGGATCTTTGCGCCGGTGGAGGCGGAGGATGCGTAAGGTTAAATACGCCGCTTGTGTAAGGCAAATTACGCCGCAGCGCCTCCTCTGGTGCCATAGATATGCCCAGAATTGCAGGATTTGTCCCGGGCATCGTGAAGAGACCTTGTTTGACGTCTCACCAGGTAAGGCGTATTTATATTTACGAATCAATTTGGATGATGGTCATGGCGAAGCAAAAGCCAGCACGACGCGACCCAAAGGCCGAGGCCTTGGCCCGCGACGGCGCACTCAACCCCCACCCCGAGGCCGTGCGCGACACGCTGTTTGCCGGCAATCCCTTCTTCGATGCCAGGGACCTTGTGCAGGTCCGCTACGAGATGATACGCCGCCATCAGGCCGATCGCGTGCCGATCAGCGACGTCGCCAGCGCCTTCGGGGTCTCGCGGCCAACCTTCTACAAAGCTCAGAGCGCCTTGGCCGACCAGGGCCTCGCCGGGCTGGTGCCCCGGCAGCGGGGCCCAAAGGGCGGACACAAGATCTCTGCCGAGATCCTCGCCTACATCGACCAACTCAGGACGGCGAGGCCCGACCTCACCGTGCCGCAACGTGTAGACGCTATCGCCACACGCTTTGGCGTCAGGGTGCACCGGCGAAGTCTGGAGCGGGCCATGGCGCCCAAAAAAAAACCACTCGATCTGCCTTAACCGTCCGCGCGACCAGCCTCGTCGGCACATACGAACAACTGCGCGCCGCGGTGCTCAGCGCCCGGCTGATCACCGGATCAGGACTGGTAACCCTGCGCCGTCAAGGCATGGTCGCCTGGATCAAGGCCGCAACGACAACACCCAACTTTACGCCGCCTTGCCCGGTACATCGCCCACCGCCGGCACGCGCGATCGCCACCAGCGAGCTCACCCTCATCCTTGCCAGCCTTGTTGTCACGCTAACCGCGGAGCCAGCACATGCCTGCCCTCAAAGTCACCGCCGATCGCCTTCGGCGCGACGCCTGCCTCTACATCCGTCAGTCTACGCTGCGACAGGTCGCCGAGAACGGCGAGAGCACTCAGCGACAGTATGGGCTGCGGGATCGCGCCATTGCCGCCGGTTGGCCGGTCGAACGCGTCCACGTGATCGACTGCGACCTGGGCAAATCGGGATCCAGCGCCGTTGCCCGCGACGGCTTCCAGGAATTGGTCAGCGAAGTAGCCCTCGCCAAGGCCGGCGTCGTCATGGGGCTGGAGGTCTCGCGCCTGGCCCGCAACTCCGCCGACTGGCACCGGCTGCTTGAGCTGTGCGCCCTGACCAGCACCCTCATCCTCGATGAGGATGGCGTCTACGACCCGGCCAGCTTCAACGACAGAC
>NZ_RZOS01000831.1:0-1348 GCF_004022605.1 Mesorhizobium sp. M4B.F.Ca.ET.089.01.1.1 | reverse complement strand
GATCTCGGCCTGATCGCGAACAGCGAGACCAGGCCGAGATCCTTGGTTTCGAGCGCCATCTCGACGCTTGGGCCGAAGCGCGACGGATAGATCTGCACATCGCGCACCTTCCAGTCGCCGGGCAGCGACGGCATGACGATCGCGGTCGCGGCGCGGATCTCGCCTGGATTGTAGTTCGGCGCTTCCCGCTGGGAGGTCATCGCCTCGCGCACCAGCGTCGTCCGGTGCGCCCTCACCGCTTCCTCGACATAGGCGGGCGGCTGGGGGGAGGCGACGACCTTCGTCACCGCGACCGGTCCGAAAATGCCATTCGCCAGCCAGCCGGCCGCGATCAGGATCGCCGCCGCCGCGGCGCGCTGCAGCACCCCGAAGATGCGGTCGCGGCCAAGCCCGCGCTCCAGCCGTCGTGCCGCCTCGGTCGTTGCCGGCCGCGCCATTCCCTTGGCGGCGAGCGCCACACGCAGCTCGTCGCGCGTCCTGAGATCGGACATCACGCGCGCGGCGGCTTCCGGTCGGGTGGACAGGAACGCCTCGACCTCGATACGGCGGGCCACCTCCAGCTGGTCGTCGACATAGGCATCGAGATCAGCATCGGTCACGGGATCGAGCATTGCGTTCATCGCTCACCTCTCACGATCCGGAGATGGTTCCTGCCCGCGGGCGCCGCGTCTTCCATCTCGCGCAGCGCGGCGCGGGCCCGGCCGATGCGCGACATCAGTGTTCCCAGCGGCACGCCGCTGACCTCCGCCGCCTGGGCGTAGCTCAGCCCCTCGATGGCGACGAGATGCAGCGCCGAACGCTGCTCTTCCGGCAGCGATAAAAAGGCCGCCCGCACCTGCGCCAGACGGACGGAGTGGTCCTGTGGCGCTGGGGAGGTGCTGTCGGCAAGATATCCGGCCTGCTCGATGCGCGCGGCTTCCGACCGGCGCGAGCGGACACCGTCGATGAAAGCGTTGTGGACGATCGAGAGCAGCCAGGCGCGCAGGTTGCTGCCGGCGCGAAAGGTGCCGCGCCGCTCATAGGCGCGCACCAGCGCGTCATGCACTAGGTCCTCGGCCTCCGTGGTGTCGCGCGTCAGCGAGCGCGCGTAACGCCTGAGCGAACCCAGCTGTCCGACTATTTCGAAGCGTGGCATCGACCGTTTCATGCCCTGTTTACGGAGCAGGGCAAGGTTTTAATCCCCAACGGCGCATTATTTTGTCCCAGGCAGCAGCCGTTTCATCGCCCCGCGGGCCGCCCTGCCCGCCGTCTTCAGTTTGGCGCGGAGGAAAAGCGCTGGCGAAGCGGGGCCAATTTGCGTATCACTCCGCCGCCATTGGAGCCTTGCGATGTTCGAAACCCTGCAGCC
>NZ_RZOS01000830.1:0-1352 GCF_004022605.1 Mesorhizobium sp. M4B.F.Ca.ET.089.01.1.1 | reverse complement strand
CCAGGATTTCGCGCAGATTGCCGCCCGAGCTGGTCTGGATCGAGACCGCGGTGACGAACAGCGGCAGGTCTTCGTGGCCGACGCGGTCGAACAGCGAGTTCAGCGCCGACACCAGGTCCGAGCCGTAGGTCACCTCGTCGGCGATGACGCCGAACTCGGTACCGATCGGGTCCGGCATCTCGCGCGCCACCATGGCGATGGCCACCGGCACCGGATGGCCGGCCTTGAGGCCGCGCGTGATCAGTTCCAGCGCCTCCGGCAACTGCATGCCGAACCGCTTCAGCCGGCGGCCGCGCTGGAAACGCATCGCCATGACCGGCAGCACCGGCAGCAGCACGACAAACAGGAGAAGGCCCATCAGCAGCGGCAGTCCGTACCAGACGGCCACGCAGCCCAGCACCAGCGCCACGCCGGAGGTGATGGTCAGGAACTTGGACAAGGGCATCGTCATGCCGGACTGGGTGCGCAACGCGCGGAACCGGTCGAGCGAGAACGCCGAGGCGCCGGCCTCCAGGCCGCGTTCCTTGCGCAGCTGGATCAGCACCTGCTCCTGGCTGATCTTGTTCTCCTGCAGCTTCATGCGCCGGTTGATGGCCGTGCGCTTGTCGCTGCGGCCGGCATAGAGCAGGTAGCACGCCTCGGCGATCATGATGCCGGTGAGCGCGGCCGCGGCATAGACGACGTAGATCGCGCTAAAACCCTCGAACACCGTTCACTCCTGCGGACGGCCGGGTTCGAAATACTTGCCCGGGAATTCGATGCCCATGGCGCGCAGGTCCTCGAGGAAACGCGGGCGGATGCCGGTCGCCTCGTAATGGCCGAGGATCTTGCCGTCGGCCTCCATGCCGGTGCGCACGAAGCGGAAGATCTCCTGCATCTGGATGACGTCGCCTTCCATTCCGGTCACCTCGGCGACGCTGGTCACCTTGCGCTTGCCGTCCGACAGGCGGGTCAACTGCACGATGATGTCGATGGCGCTGGCGATCTGGCTGCGGATCGACTGCACGGTCATCGGCATGCCGGTCATGCCGAGCATCTGCTCAAGGCGCGAAATGGCGTCGCGCGGCGTGTTGGCGTGGATGGTCGCCATTGAGCCTTCATGGCCGGTGTTCATCGCTTGCAGCATGTCGAAGGCTTCCTCGCCGCGGCACTCGCCGAGGATGACGCGGTCGGGACGCATGCGCAGCGCGTTCTTGACCAGGTCGCGCTGTTTCAATTCACCGTGGCCTTCGATGTTGGCCGGGCGCGTCTCCATGCGCGCGACATGCGGCTGCTGCAGCTGCAGTTCGGCCGCATCCTCGATGGTGATCAGCCGCTCGTCCTCGGGGATGAAGGCCGACAGCGCGTTCAGC
>NZ_RZOS01000082.1:0-17904 GCF_004022605.1 Mesorhizobium sp. M4B.F.Ca.ET.089.01.1.1 | reverse complement strand
GCGCAGATCCTCCCCGACCCGATCGACGACTGGATCGGCAGCATCGCCGGCGAGGTGAAGCTCAAGAAGCTGTTCTATTTCATCCGTCCGATCGTCGCGCTCGACTGGATGGAACAGCGCAACTTTGCCAGCCTGCCGCCGATGAGCATGCTCGATTGCCTGGCCGAGACGGTGATCCCGACACGAGCAGGCGAGGAGATCGTCCGGCTGATCGACAGGAAACGTGAGACACGCGAGCTGGGGACCGGCCCTATCCCGGTCGAGATCGCGCGCTATCTGGAAGCGCGCTATGGTCATCACGAAATGAACTTGGCCGGTTTGGTCCGGGATGAGGCTCGGCAGGCCTACAACCGCGCCCTGGCAGCGGCTTTTTATCGTCGGGAGGCAGAACGGCAATGAGCGAAGACCTTCCCATCCTCTCTCCCGCCGAAGCGCGCGTGCTCGGCTGCCTGATCGAGAAGAAGGAGTTGACGCCGGATGTCTATCCGCTGACGCTCAATGCCGCGCTTGCCGCCGCCAACCAGAAGACGGCGCGCGAGCCGGTGATGGCGCTGGAACAGACCGAGGTGCACCGGGCCCTGAAGCTGCTTGAGCAGAAGGGGCTGGTACGGCAGATGTTCGGTTCGCGCGTGGAGCGCTATGAGCATCAGATGGCGCAGCGATTCTCGCTGACCACGCCGCAGACCGCCTTGGTCGGGCTGCTCCTGTTGCGCGGGCCGCAGACTGCATATGAGCTGTTGGCGCGAAGCGAGCGCATGGCGCGGTTTTCGTCGATCGAGGATTTGCGCGGTGAACTCGACATGCTGATCGGCCGGCGGCCGCCGCTCGTTCAGGAGATACCGCGCGGGCCAGGCCAGCGCGAGGACCGCTATGTGCATCTGCTCGCAGGGCCGGTGGACGTGGCGGCGGTCGCGGCGGCGCCGTGGCAGCCGGCTGCGTCAGCGTCGGATGCCGATCTAGAGGCCAGGGTGCGGGCGCTAGAAGAAGAGGTCGCGGCTTTGCGGGCGAAGATCGAGGCGCTGGGCGGGTAGCCAATCAGATACCTTGTCGCGAGGCCCCCCTCTCTGTCCTGCCGGACATCTCCCCCTCAAGGGGGGAGATTGGCAGCTCCAGCGACGACACTCCCCTTACAACGTCGGCGATTGGCGAAACCCTGCGCGACATCTGATCTCCCCCCTTGAGGGGGGAGATGCCCGGCCGGGCAGAGAGGGGGGCGAAGGATCGCTGCCCCTCAAACGAAAACCCCAATCACCCCAGCTTCGCGTCGAGCGAAACCTTGATGGCGCCGAGCGCTTTCGAGACCGGGCATTCGGCCTTGGCCTTCTCGGCCAGCTCCTTGAACTTTGCCGCGTCGATGCCCGGCACCTTGCCGACGACGGTGAGAGCGCTGCCGGTGATGCCGGTGCCGGGCACCAGCGTCACCACCGCCTTGGCGTCGAGTTCGGTGGCGGGCGTGCCGTTCTCGGCGAGGAAGTGCGAGAACTGCATGGCGTAGCAGCCGGCATGCGCGGCGGCGATGAGCTCCTCCGGGTTGGTGCCGGATTTGCCGCTCTCGTCCTCGAAGCGCGCCTTGAACGAATAGGGCGTACCTTTAAGCGCCCCGCTCTGGCTGTCGAGCGTGCCCTTGCCTTCCTTCAGATTGCCTTTCCAGACGGCGTTCGCGGTGCGGTCCATGAAATCCTCCTTGATCGTCGGGGTTGCGCCGGCGGAGCGCCGGGGTTCTCCCGAACTATAGCGCGGGCACGCGCGAAGGCCACCGCGCTCTTGGAGCGCCGGCGTCCAAAAAATCCTCTTTTAAAAAAAGCGCGCGCAAAAATGTCGACTTCCATCGGGCTCGACCGTCCTGCGGGCGGCCACGGATTTCGCGGCCGGATGGAGGCTCACATGGACAATCTGTTTTTCGCGCTGTGGAAATGCCCTGGGCGCAAGGCCGGGCGACAGGAAGACTATTGGCTCGATCCGCCGCCCTCCGGCTTCGGCCGGCTGCTGGCGGCGGTCGCCATCATCGGCATCGCGGCATGCCTTCTCGATCATGCGGCGGCGTTCGGAGCGCGGCTGACACCATCATCACCGCATCCTATGGTCCATCACAACACGGGAGATCGGAATGAGATATGTCTGCCTGGTCTATGGCGAGGAACAGAGCCTGTATGCGCTGACCCCAGAAGGATCGGCCAAGCTAGACGCCGATTCGCTGGCCTATGACAGATCGTTGGATCAACAAGGCAAGCTGATCATCGCGCAGGCGCTGCAATCGGTGAAGACGTCGAAGAGCGTGCGGCGGCGCCACGGGAAAAGACTGGTCACCGACGGCCCGTTCGCCGAGACCAAGGAGCAGTTGCTCGGCTTCGTCATGATCGAGGCCGAGACCCTCGACGAGGCGCTGGAGATCGCCGGCGACATTCCGCTGGCCGAACTCGGCACCATCGAGGTCAGGGCGATCTACGACATACCGGGCTCATAGCCGGTCGCCGCTGGTTCATGCAGGTCGGCGGATCATGTCCGCCGCCTTCTCGGCGATCATCACCACGGGCGAGGCGGTGTTGCCGGAGACGATGCGCGGCATGATCGAGGCGTCGATGACGCGCAGACCCTCGACACCGGTCACGCACAGGTCGGGACTGACGACGGCGCGGTCGTCGACGCCCATTCGGCAGGTGCCGACCGGATGAAAGATCGTCGTCGCGATCGAGCCGATCTCGTGCAGCAGGTCGTCGTCGGACTGGTGGGCGAGACCGGGCAGGATTTCCTCCGGATGGAAGTCGGCAAGCGCCTTTGCGGTCATGATCTTGCGCGCCTGGCGCACCGAGCGCAGCGCGATCTCGCGGTCGCGCACCGTGGAGAGGTAGTTCAGCCGGATTTCCGGCTGCACGGCCAATTCAGGTGTCGTGGCATGTACGGAGCCGATGCTGTCGGGCCGCAAATTGCAGACCGACATGGTGATCGCCGGGAACGGGTGCAGCGGGTCGCCCAGCCGGTCCGTCGACAAGGGCTGGACGTGGTATTCCAGGTCCGGCGTCGCCATCGACGGATCGGATTTGCTGAACATGCCGAACTGGCTTGGCGCCATCGACATCGGCCCCGACCGGGCAAAGGCATATTGCAGCGCGATCCGCGCCTTGCCGGTCAGGCTGTTGGCAAGGGTGTTGAGCGTCAGCGCCGACGACACTTTGTAGACGGTGCGGATCTGCAGGTGGTCCTGCAGGTTCTCACCGACATCGGGGCTGGCGTGAACCAGATCGATGTCGAGCGAGGCGAGGCGATCCGGCTGGCCGACACCGGAAAGCTCCAGCAGTTTCGGCGTGTTGATCGCGCCGGCCGTCAGCAACACCTCTCGTCCGGCGCTGGCCTGGCGTGCCTCGCCGCCTGCGAGGTAGCTGACCCCGGTAGCCCGCTTGCCCTCGAACAGCACCTTCTCGACATGCGCCTTGGCGACCAGCCGCAGGTTGGGCCGCCGCAGCGCCGGGCGCAGGAATGCCTTGGCGGTGTTCCAGCGCACGCCCCTGCTCTGGTTCACCTCGAAGAAGCCGGAACCCTCATTGTCGCCGTCGTTGAAATCCTCGCGCGGCATGATGCCGAATTCCTTCGCCGCTTCCTGCACCGTGTTCAGGATCGGCCAAGACAGGCGTTGCCGCGCCACTTTCCATTCGCCGCCGGAACCATGCAGCCTGGTCTTGCCGCCATGATGGTCTTCGGATTTGAGGAAATAGGGCAGTACGTCGTCCCAGCCCCAGCCGACATTGCCCATCTGCCGCCAGCCATCATAGTCCGCAGCCTGGCCACGCATGTAGATCATGCCATTGACCGATGTGCAGCCGCCCAGCACCTTGCCCCTGGGATAGACCAGCGAGCGGCCGTTCAGGCCTGCCTCCGGCGCCGTCTTCATCATCCAGTCGGTGCGCGGATTGCCGATGCAATAGAGATAACCGACAGGAATGTGCACCCAGTGGTAATTGTCGCTGCCGCCGGCCTCGAGCAGCAGCACGCGCGTCGCCGGATCTTCGCTCAGGCGGTTGGCCAGCACGCAGCCGGCGGTACCCGCGCCGACGATGATGTAGTCGTAGTCGCCGTCCAGCCTTGGGGTCATTCTGCTGCTCTGCCTGGTCCTGCGGCCTGTTCGGTCCAGAACGATCGCAGCGTATCGGCGAGGCCGCAATAGGCGCGATAACGCCTGGCATAGTGACGCTGCATGGCCGGATCCGGACGGTAGGCAGCGCGCGGACGGGTCATGGCGTCGACGCCGGATTCATAGTCGGCGAACAGTCCGACCGCCACGCCGGCGCCAATCGCCGCGCCAAGCGCGCCGGTCTCGCGGGCTTCAGGAACGGTGATCGGCACGCCGAGCCCGTCGGCGAAGATTTGCGGCCAGTGCTCGCTGCGTGAGCCGCCGCCGGACAGCACCGCCTTGTCGAAGCCGACGCCGGCGTCTTTCAACACATCGATGTGGCGCCGGTGCTCGAACATCACGCCTTCGAACAGCGCGCGCAGCAGATGGCCTTCGCTGTGCCAGCCGGCCAGCCCGTAGAAGCCGGCGCGGAACTCGGCGCCCTGGCCCGAGCCGTAGAGGAACGGGTGGAAAATCGGGTCGTCCCAGGCCGGCGTGACTTCGCCGACAGCTGCGTTGCAATGGCCGAACGGATCGCCGTGGTGGCTGCCGCGCTCGACGAATTCACGCACGTACCATTCAAGATTGGCGGCCGATGTCGCGCTGGATTCGATGTTGACGAAGCGTCCGGGGCCGAACCGCGCCACCATGAAAACATCGGGATCGACAACCGGCGCGGTGGAGAAAACCTGGTTGACCGACCAGGTGCCGGCGATGATCGAGGCTTCGCCGGGGCGCACGACGCCGGCCCCCATGGCGCTGGCGACGACATCGAAATAGCCGGCGATGACCGGCGTGCCTTCTGCCAGCCCGGTCTCTTCGGCCGCGCTGGCGGTGACCGTGCCGGCAATGTCGGCGCTGTCGAGCAGCCGCGGCAGTTTTGCCTGCGCGTCCTCGATGCCGTAGAGCGCCAGAAGCTCGGCATCATAGACGCCTTCGGGCATGCGGACGAGGCCGCAGCCGGACATGTCGGAGACATCGCTCACCTGCTCTCCGGTGAGGCAGAGGGCGATGAAATCCTTGCACAGCATCGCCGTGCCGGTCGCGGCATAAAGGTCGGGGTCATGCTGCTTGACCCAGGCCAGCAAGGTTGGCGTCTGCGCCGGCCAGGGCTTTTGCAGGCAGATCGCGTGCAGTGCGCCGGCGTTGCGCGAAGCCAGCTCCGCCGCCATGCCGGCGGCGCGGGTGTCGAGCGACTGGATGCCGATCAGCGGGGCGCCGGCGCGGTCGATCAGATAGAGGCCGTTGCCATGGCCGGCGCAGCCGACAGCGGCGATCTGGCGCGCGTCGATACCAGCCTGCGCAATGCAGCGGCGGATGGCGTCGCGCGCAGCGGCCCACATATCGCCGAGGTCGCGTTCGACATAGCCGGGCTGCGGCGTGTGCGAGCGCCCGGCGACGGTGTGCATGGCGACCTGCCGCCCGGCGAGGTCGAACAGCACTGCCTTGATGATGGTGTTGCCGGCGTCGAGACCGAGCAGATATGCGGCCTGATCAGCCATTGTTGTAGATATCCCAGGCCTCTTCGCCGTCGGCGTCCTTGTGGATCATCGCCATCAGCGCGTTGACCACCGCCTTCGGGTTGGCATGCTGATAGATGTTGCGGCCATAGACCAGCCCCTTGGCGCCTTGTCTGAGCAGGGCCGACGATTTTGACAGCACCGTCCTGAGGTCGTCCTTGCCGCCGCCGCGCACCAGTACCGGCACGCGCGCCGCCTCGACGACGCGGTGGAAATCCTCAGGCCGGTCGGTCGGATCGGCCTTGATGATGTCGGCGCCCATTTCGGCGGCGAGCCGCACCAGGGTGACGATCTTCTCGGCGTCGCCGTCGACCTGATAGCCGCCGCGCACATCGTTGGGCAGCATCACCAGCGGCTCGATCATCAAGGGCATGCCGTATCTGTGGCAGGCGGCGCGGACCTTGCTGATGTTTTCGACGCATTGGCGAAACAGCTCCGGCTCGTCAGGCAGCATGAACAGGTTGACGACGACGCAGGCCGCATCCATCTCCAGCGCGCCGATGATCGGCTCGTCATGGTTCTGCAGCATCGACCACATCACGCGGTGGCGCTGGACATTGTAGGGATTGCCCATGTCGATGCGCATGACCAGCGCCGGCTTGTCCTTGTCCGGCCGCGATTGCAGCAGATCGGCCTGCCCGTAGGCGAGCTGAAGCGCGTCCGGCCGTGCCGCGATCAGCGTGTCGATGACGCGCGGCATGTCCTCCAGGCCGACGAGAAAACCCGGTTCATTGCAGACGCCGTGATCGAGCGCCACGTCGAGGCAATTGCCGTTGGTGAACATCCGGTTCATGCGGGCCTTGGCGCTGACCTTCATCTTCTGCTCCTGAAATCGTGCGTTGGTCGAGCATCTCCTGCGAGACGCCGTGATAGGTGTCCAGTTCGGCAACCAGGCTTTGCACCTCGCCGTCGCGGTGCCGATCGCTCCAGCCGCGCTCGGCGGCCACTGCCTCGGCGATGCGTTCGATGGTCGCCATCGAGATGTCACCGCGAATGGCAAGCGATGTGCGGCGCAGGACAAGATCGGACAGGCAGGTCACGAACTCATGCCGGGTCAGGTAGACGATTTCGGCTGCCGTCGTTTCGGTCCTGCCGTCCAGCCTGATATCGTCGGGACGGCCGACGCAAAACAGGGCGATGTCGCGCGCGCCGCTGCCGTAGCGGTCGACGAGATAGGCGGCGCGGTCGCCGCTGAGCGCGAACTCGGCAGCCAGATCGGCCGCCAGCGCCGCCGGATCCCCGGGGAAGCCGAGGCCGCCGCCGATCGGCATGGTCAGCGTGCCGCAAAGGCGTTCGCGCCCAAGCTCGGCCAGCACTGCGTCGGCCGCCTGTTCGGCGAAGGCGCGGAATGTCGTCCATTTGCCGCCGATCATGCAGAACTGCGGGATGTCGCCGGCAATGCGATGCACGGAGTGGCCGCGCGAAATCCTGCCGGTGAAGGCATGGTCGCTCTTCGGCAGCGGCCGGATGCCGCTATAGGTGAACACGACGTCGGAGGCATGAACCGGAATAGCCGGAAAGACCAGCCGCGCCGCCGCCAGTATGTAATCGGCTTCCGCCGGTTCGCAGCGCACGCGGCTGGCCTCACTGACGCGAATATCGGTCGAGCCGACCAGCACCTTGCCGAGATAGGGGAACATGATGCAGATCCGGCCGTCGGCGTTCTCGAAGAAAATCATGTGGCCGCCAAGGGCCAGGTAAAGCGGCTCGTTGTCGAGGATGAGGTGCGAGCCCTTGGTGCCCTCGACCAGCGGTGCCAAAGGCTTTTCGGATGCGTCGAGCCGGGCGATCGCCGAATCGAGCCATGCGCCCGTCGCGTTGACGATTGCCTTGGCGCTGACGGGGAAGCGCTCGTCGGTCGTCATGTCGGTAAGTTCGAAGGCCGAACCGGCGCGCGTGATCTGGGCGCGGTTGAGCGCGAGGCTGTCGGGCGCCAGGCGTCCGGCATCGAGCAGCAGTTCGATGCCAAGCCGTTCCGGATAGCTGATCCAGGCGTCGTAGTAGGTGGCGGAAAAGCACAGTTTCGGGTCGAGCGCCGGCCATTGCGCGAATGTCGTCCTGGCGCCGCGGAACTTGTGGCGCGGCAGCACCCGGCGCTTGCGCGTCGTCCAGTCGTAGAGCGCGAGCCCCGCCTTGATCGCCAGCGCGCCGCGGCTGGAAGGCGCCTCCGAAAGCCCGAGAAAACCGGCCGCGCCGTTCATCAGACCGGAGAAGACGGTGCGGATCGGAATCGTCGTCGGCAATGGCCGCACCATGTGCGGCGCGTTGGCCAGCAGCGCATCGCGCTCGCGCAACGATTCCTGCACCAGGCCGAACTCGCCATTCTCGAGATAGCGCAGACCGCCGTGGATCATGCGCGAAGGGGCCGCGCTGCAGCCCGAGCAGAAATCGCTGCGCTCGACCAGCAGCACCTTGAGGCCCTGCAGCGCCAGTTCGCGGAAAACGCCGATGCCGTTGATGCCGCCGCCCACGACGACGACATCGAACGCGCCATTGTGGCGGATCTTGTCGAGGATGAGGCTTCTCTGGTCAGGCATGGCTTCGCCGTTCGGCCGTCCGGCGGACGGCAGCTCGATTTGTTTCGGATTCACAGGTGACGGTCAGGCGTCGAGATTTGTCAGATGGCGGCTGGCGGCCTCGCTGATCTGGCTGATCTCCTGTCCGGACAATCTGATGCGGCCGGCCTGCGCGTTCTCCCTGGCCTGCTGCGGGCTGCGGGCGCCGCAAAGCGAGAAGGTGATGCCCGGCTGCTGCAGCGTCCAGGCGATGACGATCTGCGCCTCGCTCGCGCCGTGTGCCTCGGCAATCGGCCGTATCTCTTCCATCAGCGTCGCGACCTTGCGGCGGTTGGCCTGCGAGAACCACGGATTGTCCCTGCGCTGGTCATCGCCGGTAAAGACGCGGTCCGGACCGATCCTGCCCGACAACAGGCCGAGCGCCAGCGAGGAGTAGCTGAGCACGGACACATTGTTGTCCGCGCAGAAAGGCAACAGGTCGCGCTCCATGTCGCGCACCACCATGCTGTATTGCTGCTGGACCGCGTCGAGTTGGCCGGCCGCGAGATAGGCTTCGACATCCGCAACGCCGACATTGCTGGCGCCGATGGAGCGGATCTTGCCTTGGGTCTTAAGGCGATCGAGCGCTTCCATGGTCTCGGCGACCGGCGTCGTCGAATCCTGCCAGTGGGTAATATAGTGGTCGATGTGGTCGGTGCCGAGACGGCGCAGGCTCTGCTCCACTTCGTAGACCACGGAGTCGGCGCCGAGATAGCGATGCACCGGCGCGCCGTCATAGTCGAAGAAGTGATTGCCCTTTTTTGCGTGCCAGATCAGTCCGAGCTTGGTGGCCAGCACGACCTCGCAGCGGCGTCCCTTGATCGCCTTGCCGACGATTTCCTCCGACAGGCCCTGGCCGTAGGCCGGCGCGGTGTCGATCAGCGAAACGCCTTCGTCGATCGAGGCGCGGATGGTGTCGATGGCCTGCGCCTCGTCGGTGCCGCCCCACATCCAGCCGCCGATGGCCCAGGTGCCGAGACCGATCGCGGAGGCGGAGATTCCCGACGCGCCAATGGTGCGCGTCAACATTTCAGGCGACATTGCGTAGGCTCCCCGCATTGTTCAGGACTGCGTTGGCCGTTTCTTCGTCGACGACCAGAGACTTGAGATAATTGCCGCGCAGCGCGGCGCGGATCGGCCCGACCTTTTCGGCGCCGCTCGCGACGCCCATCACCGTCCGGCAGCGACCGAGTTCCGAAGGCGCCAGCGCCACCAGGCGGTCGTTGGGCGGATAATCCGCCAGCGTGCCGTCATCGCGGATCAGATGCGCAAGGAACTCGCCGACCGCGCCGCTGGCGACCAGCTTCTCGCGGTCGGGGTCGAGGCCTGGGCGAAGGTCGTAGTAGCTCGATCCAGGCGTCTGGATCGAGCCGATGCCGACCAGCGCGATCGCGGCCTTGCGCGCCAGGTCGAAGATCTCGCGCACCGACGCCATCTCCAGAAGCAGGTCGCGCTGCTCCCGGCTCTCGGCGAACAGCGGCGCATGCAGGAGCATGCTGGAACCGCCGAGCCGCTCGGCGAGGCGCGTCGCCAGATGGTTGACGTCGGTATAGTGCTTGCCCTGGACGCCGCCGGTCAGCGGCACGACGGTGACGTCGAAGGCGCGCTCCGGCTGCAGGTTCTCGGCGAGGGCGCTGATCGCCTTGCCGCCGGTAATGGCGATGACGTCGCCGTCGCGCAAGGTCTCGAGCAACTGGTTGGCCGCCGCGCGCCCCACCTGCTGCAGCGTGCTTTCGGGACTGCCGGCCACGGTCGGCGTCACGATCGCTCCTGCCAGGCGGGCAATTTCGATCAGCTGCTTTTCGATATCGACCAGGGCCTGGAACGGGCTCTCGACGGCGATCCTCAGCATGCCGAGCTTGCGCCCCTGGGCGATCAGCCGATTGACCTTGGACGCCGACAGGTTGAGCGCCGCGGCGATGTCGTTCTGCTTCATGCCGTCGACGAAATGCAGCACCAGCACAGTGTGGATCTGCCGGATCGTCTCGAAATCTTCCCTGCTGTCCGCCATCTCAGCCCCGCCGCTTGTTGAAGTAATAATCGGCGGTGACCGCCGTCAGCAGAATGGACCCGCGGATGATGTCCTGCCAATAGACGGACACGTCGAGCAGGGCGAGCGAGCTTGAAACGACGGACAAAAGGACGGTGCCGAGGATGGCGCCGAGAATGGTGCCGATGCCGCCGGTCAGGCTGGCGCCGCCGATCACCGCGGCGGCGATGACGTTCAGCTCCATGCCGGCGCCGAATGTCGGCTGGGCCGAGCCGAAGCGGGCCATGTAGATGACGCCGGCAAAGCCGCACAATGTCGAGCACAGCGTCGTGGTCAGGAACACGACTTTCCTGGTGCGGATGCCGGAGTAGGCCGCCGCCTTCTCGTTGCTGCCGGTGTAGAAGACTTTGCGGAACATCGTCGTGCGGCGCAGCATGAAGTCGGACAGGATGACAAAGACGATGAAGATGATGATGACGACCGGAATGCCGCCGACCGCGCCCTGGCCGATGAACTTGAACTCAGGCGGAAGAGTGTAGAGCCCGAGCGGGCGGCCGCCGGTGCCGAGCAGGCAGAGCCCGCGTGCAATCACCATCACTGCCAGCGAGACGATGAAATGGTGCAGCCCCACTCTGGTGACGAAGAATCCCATGAAGGCGCCGATGGCAGCGCACGCCGCTATCGCGACCAGCGACGCCAGCCAGGGGTCCATCCCGTTGAGGAAAAGCAGGCCGGCGACCACCATGGCGAGCGCGGTGACCGAACCGACCGACAGGTCGATGCCGCCGGAAATCAGCAGGATCGTCATGCCGACCACGACGATGCCTTCCACGGCGAAGGCCATCGCCATCGCCCGCATATTGTCCCAGGTCAGGAAATAGGGCGATGCGAACGACATGACGGCAAACAGCACGGCGATGATGAGGATCAGGCCGGTCTCACGGATCCTGATCAGGCCGCCGAACCTTGCGCCGAGCCCCATCCGGGCAGCTTGCGTCGTGCTATCCATACTGTCCCCCACGATGCTCATGCCGCGCTCCGTTGCCGGCCTTCATCGGCAAGCGATGCCAGGACCATGATGTTTTCTTCCGTCATCTCAGCGCCCGCGACTTCGCCGGTGATGCGTCCCTCGCGCACGATCAGCACCCGGTCGCAGATACCGATCAGTTCCGGCAGCTCGGAGGAGATGACCACGATGCCGACCCCATCGCGCGCCAGCCCGCGCAGGATGCGATGAATTTCGGCCTTGGCGCCGACGTCGACGCCGCGCGTCGGTTCGTCGAGGAAGATCACCTTCGGGTCGACCGACAGCATCTTGGCGATCGCCACCTTCTGCTGGTTGCCGCCCGACAGCGTCGAAACCGGCTGACCGACATGGCCGCATTTCAGCGATAGCTGCTTGCCGATCGTTTCCGCTCGCTGCTTCTCGCGCCGCTCGTTGATGAGGCCGGAGCGCGTGGCGATCCTGTCGACCGCGAGCGCGGAGATGTTGGCGGCGATCGACATGTCGAGGAATAGCCCGTCACCCTTGCGGTCCTCTGACAGGTAGACGATGCCCGCGGCGATGCTGTCGCCGTAATGGGTCAGCGACAGGCGCTTGCCGCGCAGGATGACATCGCCGGTCACCTCGCCTTCGAGCCGGCAGATGCCCTTGACGATCTCGCTGCGGCCGGCGCCGATCAGGCCGCCAATGCCCAGGATCTCGCCCTTGCGCAATTGAAAGCTGATATCGCGGAAGGCAGTCGCCTCGCAGAGACCGGCAATCTCGAGCAGTATGTCTTCGGACCTTTCGTCGTCGCGCAGCTTCTCGGGGTAGAGGCTGTCGATGACGCGGCCGACCATGGAGGCGACTACTTGTTCGGGAGTCGTCTCTGCAATCTCGAGCGTGGTGATGTAGCGGCCGTCGCGCAGCACCGTGACGCGGTCGCAATTGTCGAAGATCTCGGCCATGCGGTGCGAGATGTAGATGATGCCGATGCCTTCGCCGGCAAGCTGGTGAATGATCTCGAACAGCTTTTGCGCCTCGCGCTCGGTCAGCGCCGCCGTCGGTTCGTCGAAGATGAGGATGCGGCAATCGAGCGTCAGCGCCTTGGCGATCTCGACCAGTTGCTGCTGGGAAATGGACAGGTTGCGTACCGTCGCGGCCGGATCGATGTTGCCAAGCCGCGCCAGGATCGCCGTCGCGCGCTTCTCGAGGTCGCGGTAGTTCATCAGCAGCGCCTTGCTGGCGTTGGTGAGCGACATGAAGATGTTCTCGGCCACCGAGATATCGGGGCACAGCGCGATCTCCTGGTGCACAAAGCCGATGCCAAGCTTCTGCGCCGCCAGCGGCGAAGGGATGGAGACAGAGCGGCCATCGACCTGGATGTCGCCGCTGTCCGGCGCCAAGATGCCGTCGATCACCTTCATCAGCGTCGACTTGCCGGCGCCGTTCTCGCCGGCAATGGCGTGGATTTCACCGGCGCGCAGCTCGAATCCGACATCGCGCAAGGCACGGACAGGGCCGAACGATTTGCTGAGGCCGGATATTTTGAGGAGGACCGGGGTTTCCACTGAGGTTCTCGCCTGCTGAGGATGGTTGAGGCAACCGCGCCGGACGGCGCGGCTGCCCGCGGGACGGATCAGCTTGGATCGCGGCCTTGCATGTATTTGTTCAGGTCGAACGAGTCGGCGTTCTCCTTGGTGATGACGGCGAAGCCGTTATCGGCGAAGGGGATGCTCATCGGGTTGTAGCCCGACGCCTTGTAGTCGTTGAACGGGTCGATCAGCTCCGGATGCGCCGCCATGAAGGTGGCGACGAAGCCGAGATAGCCCTGCATGCCCTGGTTGGGGCTCAGCGCCATGTGGATGTTGCCGGCCTTGATCTGCTCCAGCGTCGCCGGGGTGATGTCGGCATGCATGATCAGCACCTTGGCCTTGGCCTCGAGGACGGCGGCGACTGCGCCCTCGGCCGAGCCGGCTTCGGGAATCCACAGCGCCTTCAGGTTCGGATTGGCCTGCAGCATCGAGGCCACCGCCTTGTTGGCGACATTGGCGTCCTGGTTGGAGGCCTGGCGGCCGACCAGCTTCATCTTCGGATAGTTCTTGGCGAGATAGTCGATGAAGGCGGTGACGCGCAGGTCGTGGTTGCTCTGGCCGGGGTTCTCCAGCACGCCATATTCGGCGTCGTCGCCGACCTGCTTGACGATCTCCTCGGCGGCGAATTTGGCTTCCGCCAGATTGTCCGAGGTGATGTAGGACACGCGCTTGGATTTCGGCGAGTCGGCGGCGAAGGTGACGACGGTGGTGCCGTTCTCGACGGCGCGGTTGATCGGCTCGATGAACGGATCGGCCTGCATCGGGTGCAGCAGCACGCCGGCCGGCTTCTTGATCAGACCCTGTTCGAAAGAGGCGATCTGCTTGGCGATGTCGTAGTCAGGCGTGCCCGAAAACACGGTCTTGCAGCCCATCGCCTGGGCGGCCTGCTTGAAGCCCTGATAGACCGGCACCCAATAGGGATGCGCGGAGACCATGACGTTCATCACATAGGTCTCGTCCGGCTTGCACTGAAACTTGCTCTCTGCCGACGCCGCGCCTGGCATCGCCAAGGTCAGCGTCATCATGGCGGCGCTCAATGCACCCGCCAGCCCAATCCTGTTCATTCTCTCCTCCGGGTTCCCCGACGATGAAAGCCTCGTCGTATCAGCTTTGCAAGAAATTTCAGTATATGAAATCTCTGGCAATATTGAATATGCCGGGATTTGTTGCGTGTCAATGATATTGCACGAAATATCACCATGTGAAATTTCTTGCAGCACGCGTCGACCAAACTGCGGCGTCGTTGGCAAGAGGCTGCATCGTTTGCCTTGCGGGTGAGCGACCGAAAGCCAGGACATTCGATCGGTGTGCGGATGCTTGCAGGGAACACCTCTCCCTCTGCACCGGTCGCAATTCTTGCGTGTTGAAGCAACGGCGCAGTTCTCTTATTGTCGCCGGAGTTTTCCGGGGGGATTTCGACATGCCTTTCCTGCTTGCTATCCTTGGCGTGTTGGGAGCGGCCGCGTTCTGGTGGTACCGGATGAAGGCCATGAACGAGGCCGCGCGCGAGGTCGCCGACGTCGTCGGCCGCGTTCAGGGCAACATCCGCCGCAAGAAGCTGCGCAAGCAGGCGGCGCTGTCGCCGCTGACGGCGATCGACAATCCGGTGGTGGCGGCGGCGACGCTGATCACCGCCATCGTGTCGGAACAGGGCCCCATCCTGCCGCAGCGCGAAGCCGTCATCCGCGAAGTGATTTCGGGGATTTCGGATGGCCAGAAGAAGACCGACGAGGCCGTCGTCTACGCCAAGTGGGCAGCGGCGCAGATTGATGACACCACGATCGTCATCGACAAGCTGGCGCCGTTCCTGCGCGAGCGCCTCGACCCGCACGAGCGGGAAGATCTGCTGCAGATGCTCAATCGTGTCGCAAAGGGCGGCGAGCAGAGCCTGAAGATACCGGACCAGCGAATTTTGCGGCTGCGGCAGAAGCTCGGCTTCGAGGTCAATTGACGCCAGCTGGCCGGCCGTTCCTTGTCGTCACCGCGGCAAATGCTCCTCGAACCAGAACGATGAGTGGCGTCGCGAGATGGTTCCCACCGACGGCAAGGGAAAATGCGATGTCATGACGATGCGTCCGCTTTCCGAGCAAGCCTCCAGGAATGCCCAGCGCGTCCGGCGCGCCTGGTCGGGGTCTGCGTCGTACCGAAAGTTCCAGTCGGGGTATATGCACTGCATCGGCCAGTGCATGAGATCGCCGGAGAACACCGCCCCTATGCCGAGAGATCTCAGTCCGATGGCAACGTGTCCCAGGGTGTGGCCGGGCGTCGGCTCCAGCCGCACTTCCTTGTCGAGTTCATGGTCCATGTCGACAAACACCGCCCGGCCAGCCTCGACGATTGGCAGCACATTGTCCTCATAGGTCCGTGTGGCATCGCCAGAGGCCGCCTGTGCGGCCTCGAACTCACGCCGCGCCATGATGTAGCGGGCGTTGGGGAATGTCGGTATCCAGCGACCGTCCACCAATCGAGTGTTCCAGCCGCAATGATCGACATGAAGATGGGTGCACAGCACAAAGTCGATCTGCTCGGGAGCGACACCTGCATTCGCCAACCGCTGCAAGAACGTGCCGTCATTGCGGCGGTGCCAATGCGGGAAATCCGCGATTGTCTTGTCGTTGCCAACGCAACCGTCGACCAGGATGGTGTGGCGCCCGGTACGAACCAGAAAACTCTGGATGGGAAGAATAATCCGCCCGGTTGCCGGCGATATCGATCGAGGCGTGAGCCAATGAAGATGCGGTTCGAGTGCTTCGTCGGTGCAGTCGGGGAACCATTCCGACGGCGTCCGCAGTGGGTCGCACATCTCCAGAATTCTGGTTACCCGGATATTTCCGATTCTCCAGTCGTCCAATGAAGCGCCCCTGCTTCGGTCGAGGATGGATCGACCAAGGATATCATATGTAGCCGGCCGGTGTCAGACGCGCGCTGGAAAGGAGCGCCGGCGATCGACGCCATTTGGCACCAGCAATGCATTCCGCCATGGTGTGCAGCCGCTTGGGCAGGGCATGGGCCAAGACAAAGACACAGCGCGGTTCGCTTCAGATCGCCTCGCCCTTCAACAGCCTCGGCGTGTCGCCGGACAGGCCCGAGGCCTGGCGGATGAAGAAGTCCTTCAGCTTCGGCATGCGCTCGACGAGGCCGAGGCCGATGTCGCGTGCCGCACGCAGCGGGCCGACGTCGTTGGAGAACAGCCGGTTCAGCACGTCGGTGGTGACGCCCATCTGGACGGTGTCGAAGCGGCGCCATTGCTGGTAGCGCTCGAGCACGTCGAGCGCGCCGATATCCTGGCCGAGCCGGTCGGCCTCGACCACCACCTCGGCCAGTGCCGCCACATCCTTGAAGCCGAGGTTGAGGCCCTGGCCGGCAATCGGATGGATGCCGTGGGCGGCGTCGCCGGCAAGCGCGATGCGGGATGCGACGAAGGCGCGGGCAAGGGTCAGCCCGAGCGGCCAGGCGCGCGGCTTGTCGGCGACGTGGATCTCGCCGAGCTTGAGGCTGAAACGCAGCTCCAGCTCGTGCTCGAAAACGAGGTCGTCGCCCTCGACCAGCTTTTGCGCATCCTCCGAGCGTTCGACCCAGACGATCGAGGAGCGGTTGCGGCCGTCCTTGTCGGGCTTCAGCGGCAGCGTGGCGAAGGGGCCGGCGGGCAGGAAATGCTCTTCGGCGCGGCCATTGTGCGGCCGCTCATGCGCCACCGTGCAGACGATGCCGGATTGGCCATATTCCCACTTCACCGTCTTGATGCCGGCCATCTCGCGCAGCTTCGAGTTGACGCCGTCGGCGGCGACCAGCAGCCGCGCCTTCAGCGTCGCCCCGTCTGCCAGATGCACGGTGATGCCGGCGCCGTCGGTCTCGAAGGCGCTGACGGCGAGGCCCTCGATGATGTCGATGCCGAGTTTTTCGGCGCGCCGGCGCAACGCGCCGTTCAGGTCCCGGTTGGCGACCATATGGGCAAAGGGCTCGCCAGGCGCCACTTCGCCGTCGAAGGTCAGGAATACCGGCCGCACCGGATCGGCGGCGCGCGAATCGGTGATGATCATCTCGGTGATCGCCTGCGCCTGCGGCGCGATCTCGCTCCAGACGCCGAGCTGCTCCAGCATGCGGCAGGCAGCGGCGGCAATCGCCGAGGCGCGGCCATCCTTTTGCCAGACGCCGGCGGGCGCGGCATCGACGACGGCGACGGCGAGGCTTGGACGCGCCTGTTTCAGCGAAACCGCGCTGGCCAGGCCGACATAGCCGGCGCCGGCGACCAGCACGTCGAGCGAGGCCCTCGATCCCGCATCTGCCTTACGGTCAACCATTGGCAAGTTCCTTTCGCGGCTCTGGAGCGCCTGGCCTTGACTGCCCGCCCTTCCTGTCCGAAACCGCCATAACATCTTTTGCGGCTGGAGCGCGAAACATGACGGCGGCCATGGACGAGCTTCTCGACATTCTCGACCTCGAGCAGCTCGAACACAATCTGTACCGTGGTCGCAGCCCCAAGCTCGACTGGCAGCGCGTCTTCGGCGGCCAGACCATCGCGCAGGCGCTGGTCGCCGCCCAGCGCACGGTCGAGCCCGAGCGCCACGTGCACTCGCTGCATGGCTATTTCATGCGGCCGGGCGACACCAAGGTGCCGATCATCTACGAGGTCGACCGCATCCGCGACGGCGGCTCCTTCACCACCCGCCGCGTCGTGGCGATCCAGCACGGCCAGGCGATCTTCTCGCTGGAGGCCTCCTTCCAGCAGGACGAGATCGGCCTCGAGCACCAGGTGCCGATGCCGCAGGACGTGCCGGCGCCTGACAATCTGCTGAGCCAGCGCGAACTGCTCGGCAAGTTCGGCGAGGCGGTCCCCGACGGCATCAAGCGCTACTGGGAGCGCGACCGGCCGATCGAGATGAAGCCGGTGATGCTGAAGCACTATACCAGCCGGGAAAAGCTGGAGCCGAAGCAGAACATCTGGATCCGCACCACCGGCCCGGTGCCGGCCGATCGCGCAAGCCAGGCCGCGGTGCTCGCCTATCTTTCCGACATGACGCTGCTCGACACCTCGACTTTCGCGCATGGCCGCGCCATTTTCGACCGCGACATCCAGGCGGCGAGCCTCGACCACGCCATGTGGTTCCATCGCAGCCACGCGCTCGACGACTGGATCCTCTACACGCAGGACAGCCC
>NZ_RZOS01000829.1:0-1362 GCF_004022605.1 Mesorhizobium sp. M4B.F.Ca.ET.089.01.1.1 | reverse complement strand
GCTGCGTATTGGTCGGTCCCCTAACACCGAACAATTCTGAAAAAGTAAATTTCAACCGCAAATTTGGACAGCCCAGTTGGGAAGCCAAGGGTTTTGGAAATTCGAAGATAGTGAAAACGCGATCTTCCCTTAGGTCATCGCCGAGCTAACCTGATCCAGGTTTTCGCAATTATGCCCCGTTAGCCCTCCGCCTTGTATTCGGTTAACCAAAAGAACCGCAGGCTTTGCTGCCAAACCACGCTGGCACAGAAAATCTACACTATGCGCCTTGAGGACCTTCGGCTTCCCCTGTCGGATCAGCCGGGCAGCATCGTTATTGTCCGGTAGCCCCCTGCAGCCATGCTGAGCTCTCACCCTTTGAAGGCTGGCAACTCGACGAGCCGTCCCGAGGTCCGGCAGACACAAGGAGGCCTTCTCCACGATCATGTCAGCGCTGCGGGACGTAGGCGAGTTCGCTGTGGATCGCAGAGATGCCGAAGCCGGGAGATCCCGCCTTTCAAACGGCACCTGGCCAACAAGCAAGCGGGACGATCAGGCGGCCGCCTTTTTGCGGCTCCTCTTTACCGGTGCGGCCTGTTGGGCCTCATTGGGTTTTCTGCCGAGGCCCATGGTCTTCGCCAAAGCTGAGCGCGCGGCGGCATAGTTCGGGGCAACCATCGGATAGTCTGCCGATAGTCTCCATTTCGCCCGGTATTCTTCGGGCGTCAGACCATAGTGGGTCGCAAGATGCCGCTTCAGCGACTTGAATTTCTTTCCGTCCTCCAGGCTGATGATATAGTCCGGCGTGACCGACTTCCTGATCGGGACTGCAGGCTTGAGCTCCTCGGGCTTGGCGGCCGGACCGCCCATCGTGCCCTGCAACGCGGCATGCACGTGGTCGATCAGGGCCGGAAGCTCACCTACCGGGAGTGGATTGTTCGACACATAGGCCGACACGACTTCGGCGGTAAGCTCGATGAGGGCGTCAGTATTGTTTTCGGCTTCTTCTGTCACGCAATGCTCCTGCTTTGATAAACGGCGGCGGATCGGTTTTATTAATGAAGGCAGCCACAGAATGCAATCAAAGTCAGGGCTCCCGTAGCACTGGTTCCCAAATTTGCGGGCCTGAGGCACACGATGATTCTACCCTGAAGGACAGCTTCCGGCAGAAAATCGATCGGACCCGCCAAGGGTTCAGCGATTCATGAAACAGCTTTCGAGCAGAATGGGTTTCGTATCGGCGCCTTTGACGCCGGCGAAACTCAACCTCTGCTACGCACGTTTGATGCCCTGATCCTGCCACCGTCCCCCGGGCACCTGCGCCAAGGAGAAATCTTCGATCCAGCCACTTGAACCGTCACGGATCGTACAGCACATTTGCGA
>NZ_RZOS01000828.1:0-1365 GCF_004022605.1 Mesorhizobium sp. M4B.F.Ca.ET.089.01.1.1 | reverse complement strand
CCCGCGATCAGGCCGCACGACGCGGGCATGGGATCTAGCCCCAAAGTACGCCAATGACGACGAGAAGAAAGGCGAACCCGAGAAGAAACGAGTAGAGCTTCAGATAGTTCTTGTCGATCCGGACAACGATTACCTCGCGCGCCAAAGGCGGTCCAAGAACCTGCTGTTCACGCACTGTCTCACGGTAAGTCTCAATGAAGGGAACTTTTGACGAGTGGAGCCTCTCATTCTCCTCGTCTAATCTCCGCCTCGGGCCCATCGTCTCCCTCCCCCACTGCTACCGAACCAAACGACCTCTTATCTCGATTTACATTCGGCCTTCCAACACAACCCCTGGTGACCGTCGATAGAAAGGCTTCGTCGCTCATTCGATACAATTCTTGTCAATCCCCGACCGGATACACTTCGGCAATCGCTTTCCTGAGAAAAGTTTTCTCCTTGGAACACACGTTGGCGACGGCAATGGCAATGTTGCCAGCGTCTTCATCGGGAAGCCGGGAGGCGAATTCGGCACCTACCGCCTTGCCACACTCCATGAAGCTTTCGACAAAAGGCTGCACGTGAGCGATCAAGGCATCGTTAGGGGCGGCCTAAGCGGATTGACATAACGACATTGCCAATGTTTGAGCGGCGAGATTCGTGCAGACGGCCGAGACCGTGCACAGCATTGCCAGAAACGATTTCATGCTGTCCCCAAATACCCCAAGAATCCCGCATACCCGCAGATGCCAGTCGATTGAAGTTTTGCCTCATCCAATTGTGCAACAGCCTGCCTTTCGCGCTACTTGCCTGATGCGACTCTCTCCGCGGTCGTCGGCAACTAACTACGTGCCAGCAACCTCGACCTCGGCGGTCTAGCGCATTCCTGTTGCAGCAAATATGGACGCAACAACGAAGACGCTTAAAGGGCTGCCCATCGGTGCCGTGACAGGATTACACAGGAGGACAAAGCGCTTATGCAGAATTGGCGTCGCTTTCGCCCGCCTGATTTTCGGCGAAAAGGGCGGCGTACATCGACTTCAAGAAGGGATCGATGAGCTGCTGGACCGGCTCGTATTCGTCGGGCTGAAGCAAATGGTACGGATCGTTCAGTTCGATCACGTTGTCAAAGTGCTCCTCTGTCTTCGTCTCGATCCCCAAGACAATCTGCGCATCCTTTGGCAGATCGTTCGCGATGAACTGGATGATCTTCGGCAGATTCGTCGCATCCTGCCCCTGCTGTTGCGGCGCGTCGATAACCAATGGCACGGAGAATGAGCCGTGTGTGCCGAGAGACGTACGCCAAAGGGCGGCATAGTAGGCCAAGAGCGAACGCGGTCCTCCGCTGCCTGATACGTCCGGCCGGCTCGTGAGCCGCGTCCCGTT
>NZ_RZOS01000827.1:0-1379 GCF_004022605.1 Mesorhizobium sp. M4B.F.Ca.ET.089.01.1.1 | reverse complement strand
TGCAGGGGGTTTGCCTTTGTCTTCTGCCGGCCGCTCTTCGGTCTGCTCTGCCGTCTCGATAGCGCGCTTGAGCTCCGGATCCTTCTCGGCTACCTCGCGCATATAGGTGTTGCCCTGGACGGCCAGCTCCGCCGCGCGAGCCAGTCCGCGCTCAATGTCAGCTCGCAATACCCTTGGATCATTGGAAAGCTCACCAGCCTCAATTCTATCCAAACTCTCGCGACTAGTTTCGATGTCCACAAGAACGTCATTTGCAGCGTCGACAACCGCCTCACCGTGTTTGGCGACTGCCGCATCCCACTGTTCATTCGCATCGTCTCGAGGCTCCCGGCCGTTGTCTCGCTCGGTCGCAGTCCCCTGCTCCGCCTGTGCCTGGCTCTTCAGCTCGTAAAGCTCTATGAGCTCGCGCCGGCCGTTCACATGCTCGCGGGCGACAGACGCGACTTCATCAAAGTCGTCTCGCTCGTCCGGACCGACGCTCCGCTCCAGCCGGAACAAGGCCGTCTCGACCTTCTTTTCATAAGCTTCAAACTCTGACCGCGTTGTCTCGCGCATTTCCTGACCCTCCAGAACGACTTTCTGGAATGTTACCAGATTGGCGCGGAATTTCGATCCGAAATCTGCATGGACGACATTTACGCTCGCCTCCGCCTGACCGGCCGAAAGGCTTGCTGTCAAATGATCTCGCTGTTGTTCTGCATAAGCGACAACACGCCGGTCACCGCTGGCGAGCGCAATTTTCTGCCAACTCTGCGCTGCCTTTATGGCATACTCCCGGCTTCTTTCGGCCTTCGCCAGACTGCGCCGTCCGCCCCGCTTGGCGTCGTACCGTCCCTGTGCCGCCTCACTGGTCCCGACGTGCTCGGTCCGCCCTTCCCTGCTCACCGGCCTCACCTGATTGCGGGTAAAGGCGGGCGGACTGGCGAACTCGCGTCGATCGGTCATCTCCATCGCTATTCCCTGCGCCCGGGCCATCTGCGCCATTGTGGCCCGCCACTCCCGAAACACCTGAGGCGTCGTCTCGATCCGATCCCCCGATTCCGATCGCATGGTGATGATCGCGTGCGCATGGACATGTGGCCGCTTGCCCCCCTCCCGTTCTTCCTTCGGATCATTGGCCGGATCATGCATGGCAAACACGTAGCGATGGCCGGCGAACTGCTCGGCAAGGAAGTCGCGTGCGGCGTTTTCAAACGCCTCGACATTCGTACCGGCCCGGGCCGACATGATCAGGTGCATCACGTCGCGGCCCTTGCGGCTGTGCAGATCACCGCGCCATTCCTTTTGCACCAGGTCGGCAGCGAGCTTTCCGTCACCAACGATTTGGCCGCGGTCGTCGCGAACGTTGCCGTCATGGCGTTCGCCAAGGCGCCGCAATT
>NZ_RZOS01000826.1:0-1388 GCF_004022605.1 Mesorhizobium sp. M4B.F.Ca.ET.089.01.1.1 | reverse complement strand
GCATGCCGACAATCCGATCGACTTCCAGGAATTCATGATCCTGCCGATCGGCGCGCCGACGCTGCGCGACGGCGTGCGCTGGGGCTCGGAAATCTTCCACACGCTGCGCAAGAAGCTCAAGGACGCCGGCCACAACACCAATGTCGGCGACGAGGGCGGCTTCGCTCCCAACCTGAAGAGCGCGCCCTCGGCGCTCGATTTCATCATGGAATCGATCGAGAAGGCCGGCTTCAAGCCGGGCGAGGACGTCGCTCTCGGCCTCGACTGCGCCGCGACCGAGTTCTTCAAGGACGGCAACTACATCTATGAGGGCGAGAAGAAGACTCGCGATCCGAAGGCGCAGGCCAAGTACCTCGCCAAGCTCGCATCCGACTATCCGATCATCACCATCGAGGACGGCCTTGCCGAAGACGACTGGGAGGGCTGGAAGATCCTGACCGACCTCATCGGCAAGAAGACCCAGCTGGTCGGCGACGATCTGTTCGTCACCAACACGGCCAGGCTTCGCGACGGCATCCGCATGGGCGTCGCCAATTCGATCCTGGTCAAGGTCAACCAGATCGGCTCGCTGACCGAAACGCTCGACGCCGTCGAGACCGCGCACAAGGCCGGCTACACCGCCGTCATGTCGCACCGTTCGGGCGAGACCGAGGATTCGACCATTGCCGATCTCGCCGTCGCCACCAATTGCGGACAGATCAAGACCGGCTCGCTGTCGCGCTCCGACCGCATGGCCAAGTACAACCAGCTGATCCGCATCGAGGAGGAGCTCGGCAAGCAGGCACGCTACGCCGGCAAGTCGGTGGTCAAGGGCTGACCCGGCATCCAATCGGGATATCGAGGAAGGGCGGGGCGTTCCCCGCCCTTTTTCGTTTTGAGGCTCCGGGTACGCCCGTCCGTAACCGTCCATTAAGCACAATGGAGCGAAAAAGAGTTGGGCCGTTCGGGTTCGCGGCCACGAGGATCTGGATCATGTGGACACGTCAGCACAAGCAGCGAAACACCGGCCGGCTGATCGTCCCCTCGCTCTGCGTGCTGTTCCTGGCCTATTTCGGCTTCCATGCCTATCACGGCGAATTCGGCATCTATTCCAAATATCAGCTCGAAGCCCGGGCAGTCGAACTGCAGGGGCAGCTCGATGCCGTCAAGGCGCGCCGGGTCGATCTCGAGCGGCGTGTCCAGCTGATGCACGAGGGCACGCTGGAAAAGGACATGCTTGACGAACAGGCGCGCAAGGCGCTCAATCTCTCGCATGCCGACGAAATCACCATCATGCTGCCGGCTCCAGCGAAATAACTGAATTCCAGTTAATCGTCTTTATTTTCAATGATTTTAATTGCTTAGACGCATGCCAGCCATGCATTTTTCGGCATGGCGCAATGCTTTTA
>NZ_RZOS01000825.1:0-1389 GCF_004022605.1 Mesorhizobium sp. M4B.F.Ca.ET.089.01.1.1 | reverse complement strand
GGCCCCTCGACGCTATCCTGGCCGAGCTCGACGCCACGACCGGCTGGCAATCGGTCAAGGCCGAGGTTCACAAGCTCGTAGCCGTCCTGCGCGCCGAAGAGCACCGCCGCGGGCAGGGCGTAAAATCCAAAAACCCGCCCAGCCTGCATCTGGTGTTCCTCGGCAATCCCGGCACCGGCAAGACGACCGCCGCTCGTCTGATGGGCGAAATCTTTCATGCGCTCGGCCTGCTCAGCTCGGGCCATGTCGTCGAGGTCGACCGCTCCCGCCTGGTCGCCGGCTTTGTCGGCCAGACCGCGATCCAGACGCGCGAAGCGGTCGAGGCAGCGCTCGACGGGGTCCTGTTCATCGACGAGGCCTACGCGCTCGCGCAGGACGGGCACCAAAACGATTTCGGACGAGAGGCGGTCGACACCCTGCTCAAGCTGATGGAGGACAATCGCGATCGGCTCGCGGTGGTCGTTGCCGGCTATACCGGCGAGATGCGCCGCTTCCTCGACGTCAATCCGGGCCTGCGCTCCCGCTTCACCAGGACAATCCTGTTCGAGGATTACTGCGCGCAGGAACTGTCGGCGATCTTTCGCGATCTCATCGAACGGGAGGGTTTTGGCCTTGACGTTGCAGCCGATGAGGCCGTCGGCCTCGCTTGCGTGCGCCTGGAAGCGGAACGCGACGCGACCTTCGGCAACGCTCGCGACATTCGCACGCTCTGGGAACGCACCCGCGAAGCGCAGGCGCTGCGCCTCGCGGGTGCGCCCGTCGGCACTGCCGGCCGTCACGCGATCATGACGATCCAGGCACAGGATATCGAGGTGGCCATGGCTGTCCGCGAGCGGCAGGGGATCGGCGCATGATGGCATTGCTTTCATCCGGCCGCGCCACGCTTCTGCGCTGGTCCAAGCTTGTTCCGGGCCTGTTCAGGCAAGATCCGCTGTTTCGCTATGCCACGATCGCCGTTGTTCTGGCTTTGATCTTGACGGCTGTCAGCATGGGTCGGGATGTGAGCGCGCGCCGCCCCCTCCCCGGGACAAGCGACGCGGGCGCGACTGGGCCGGAGCCCCTCGGAGAGGCCGGGAGTCTGGAAGCGCCAGAGCCGCCGGCTCCGGCCTCACCAGGCCTGTCACCGGCGCAGCAAAACGAGCCAGACCCCGCGATAGCGCCCAGCCGATCGCTGCAAGGCCTCGATCTCGCGCCGGCGCCACGCGACAATTTTGGAACCGTTCCGCAAGGAGGCAAACCACAATGATAAGATCCTTGATCGTGCCGGCCTTCGCCGCCCTGATCGGTGCAACCGGCACGGCGTTTGCCGAAAATGCGCCAACCGACACCTCCGACCAAAGGCTGGAACGCATCGAGCGCAAGCTCGACGCCATTTTGCGTCGTCTCGAC
>NZ_RZOS01000824.1:0-1408 GCF_004022605.1 Mesorhizobium sp. M4B.F.Ca.ET.089.01.1.1 | reverse complement strand
CTCCAAGAGGTCGGAGGACTATCCGTGCACAGCAGCTTCGGCCGACTCCAATCCCCCAAAATGGTACGGGAAAAAGCTAGTTCTGGGTATTGGAACTGGTGCCGAGTCTAACAAAATTGGTACATAGTGCCGCCCTGTGGGCGGTTTTTCATTTGGAGGGACGGGGTCCGTGACGCGGGATATGAACACCTATAAAAGTGCAAAGGGATTGGTGGAAACGACCGATCCTGAGATTGATAAACCGATTTATCGACGCCCGGGGTTTGGCGGCATCACGACCCTGGGCGAGATGGACAAGAAGATCGCGGCCTTTCTTCGCAAGGAGCGCGAGGACGAAGGGCTGACGCGCGCGGATCTCGCGCCTTTGCTTGGCCTGTCAATGCCTGTCTACGGGCGATACGAACGTGCTTTCTCCAAAATGCATGTCACTCGTATGATCCACCTCTGTGAAATCCTCGGCTTCATGCCGATCGAAATGCTTTTTGAGGCTGCTCCTCATCTTTGGGGCCGGACGCCGGAGGAAGCCAAGGATCGTCTTGAACTGGCAAAACTTATGGCGGACTTGCCCCACGACACGACGCGCGATCTCCTCGCCCTGGTTAAGCGCATGGTCTCACACCAGAAGGCGGCCGACGCCGCCACAGCCTCATCAACAACGAAGGACGAAGGCCGCTAGGCGGTTTTGCTGGCGATGGGCGCGACGCCAGCGCCTTATGGAGATAGCCCCCTGTGAGATGATAGCTGTCGCCGACCGATCCCTTCCCCGAAGCTCCTGCTCCCAAGTCTGGCTGACCACAGGTCCTTTCCGAACGAATGATGGGGCGCCTCGCCTACGCTGAGCCAGCATCTCAACAGCATGTCTTGAAAACGGAGGGCAACCACACCATAATACCAATGTGAGCAACGCTCCGGGGTTGGCGCCAAGCGCCAGCCGACACTTTCTCAAAGGCTCGGTTCGTCCGGGCCTTTGTCGTTTATGCGCTCGAAGCAGCTGTACTTAATGCCAAGGCTCGCGCGCTCATTCGGATCGAGCAAGGCGTCGATCAACCGCTTGTTCTCCATCAGGGATACGTAGGGTCGGTAGGTCGGATCGTAGCCACCTTTGGCCATAGGATACAGAACCAGGTCCGCAATCTGAATCATCGGGGTAACCTTGGTCCTGCCTCGCGGCTCGCCTCTGACAATGTTCCGGAATTCAGCCGCGCTCAGCGACTGATAGGACGCAGAATTGTTTTCGTCGAAAGGCATCCCGTCCTTCTTCAGCGAGCGAGCAAAGGCGATCAGTTCGTTGTCCTCGACCCTGCCAGCGCGTTCGAAAAATACGCGCAGCTTTCGGCCGCGGCTTCGCGCGAATTTGGCGGCACGCTCGATCAAGATGCAGTAGGCAGTCCTGCTCATCAACCAGAGC
>NZ_RZOS01000823.1:0-1410 GCF_004022605.1 Mesorhizobium sp. M4B.F.Ca.ET.089.01.1.1 | reverse complement strand
GGCGACAACATCACGGTCGACGTCGAGCTGATCGTGCCGATCGCCATGGAAGAGAAGCTGCGCTTCGCCATCCGTGAAGGCGGCCGCACCGTCGGTGCCGGCATCGTCGTCACCATCAAAGAATAATTGGACTTAAACCGATCTGTCGCGGGCGCGGAAGTTGCCCGCGCCGCGCCAGAACAAGGAAGTGACGCATGAACGGACAGAATATCCGCATCCGCCTTAAGGCGTTTGATCACCGGGTGCTCGACGCCTCGACCCGGGAGATCGTGTCGACGGCCAAGCGCACCGGCGCCAACGTCCGCGGCCCCATTCCGCTGCCGACGCGGATCGAAAAGTTCACGGTCAACCGGTCGCCGCACGTCGACAAGAAGAGCCGCGAGCAGTTCGAGATGCGCACGCACAAGCGTCTGCTCGACATCGTCGATCCGACCCCGCAGACGGTCGATGCTTTGATGAAGCTCGACCTCGCCGCCGGTGTGGACGTCGAGATCAAGCTCTAAGGGAATGAGAGCGCGGTAAGGGGCGATGCCCCTGGCCCGGAACTCTAAAGGAATTGAACCGATGCGTTCAGGTGTGATTGCAAAGAAGGTGGGAATGACCCGCATCTATAACGATGCCGGGGAACATGTTCCCGTCACCGTTCTCCAGATGGAGAACTGCCAGGTCGTGGCGCAGCGCACGCAGGAGAAGAACGGCTATACGGCCGTCCAGCTCGGCGTTGGCCTCGCCAAGGTGAAGAACACGTCGAAGGCGATGCGCGGCCATTTCGCCGCCGCGTCCGTCGAGCCGAAGGCGAAGCTCGCCGAATTCCGCGTCTCCGCCGACAACATGATCGACGTCGGCGCCGAGATCACCGTCGAGCACTTCGTCGCCGGCCAGAAGGTCGATGTGACGGGCACCTCGACCGGTAAGGGTTTCCAGGGCGTGATCAAGCGGCACAACATGGGTGGCGGCCGCGCCACGCACGGTAACTCGGTGTCGCACCGCACGCACGGCTCGACCGGCCAGCGCCAGGACCCCGGCAAGGTGTTCAAGGGCAAGAAGATGGCCGGCCACATGGGCGACGCCCGCGTCACCACGCAGAACGTCGAGGTCGTCTCGACCGACGCCGACCGCGGCCTGATCCTGATCCGCGGCGCCGTTCCCGGCGTCAAGGGCGCCTGGATCCTGGTTCGCGACGCGGCCAAGGTCGCGCTGCCGGCCAATGCGCCGAAGCCTGCCGCGATCCGCGCTGGCGCCGCCAAGAATGAAGCCCCGGCCACCGAGGGAGCGGAATAATGGACCTCAAGATCACAACGCTGGGCGGCAAGGACGCCGGCAAGGTGAAACTCTCCGAGGAGATTTTCGGCCTTGATCCGCGCGAGGACATCCTGCAGCGCGTCGTGCGCTGGCAGCTGGCCAAGAAGC
>NZ_RZOS01000822.1:0-1420 GCF_004022605.1 Mesorhizobium sp. M4B.F.Ca.ET.089.01.1.1 | reverse complement strand
GTGCGGGGCAGGCTCTGATCGATCATCATTGGCGCTTACGGATCGTCTTGAGCGAGCGGTACGCCAGTGAGGGGCCGCAGGCACGCTTTTATTCTCCTTCTGGCCCGTTGAACAGTCGACCTACCGCTCAGCCCGGCTCTGGCGCAGCGCCCACGGCAGGCGCCGCTTCCATCGTTCACCTCGCGGCAGAGGAACATCTTTCTGCCACCGCTTCTTGCGGAGTTCGTCGGTCTCCAGTGGGTGACTGAGATGCATCCGGAACCGGCGCTTTCTCGATCGTTGGTGGCTCCGGAGGCGATGCATCGGGCACGGTCATCTCCTTGGCCTGGGACACTTCTTCAGAGGTGGTGAACACGGGCTGGGAAAGATTTTCGCCAGGACCAATCGGCTTGCCGCGTCGCCTCAGCGACCGCACCTTTCGTGTTTGCTTTCGCGACATCGTTCGTGATGGCGGCCAGGTCGATGCCAGCCCAGATCGACTCTGGCCGCTTTACGAGGCCACGCTTCTGTCTGATCTCGACGACAAAGGATCGCTGTTGCTTCATAGTGCTCTCGGCGCTTGAGGGATTGCGAAGTTCGTCTAAGCCCATCGTGTCCGTCGTCCACGCATTTTCCACATCAACCCAGCACGCGCATGGTATCCGCATCCGGGAGGCTGTTAGGAGCCACGTCCTGACCGGATGAAATTGGTCTTTGGCTTCTGTCGCGGACACAGGATATTGCGTATCCACTCGCGCGAGACAGCCTGTTGTACATCTGCGCCACTGACCATCGAATCGCGGTGGTTGTTCCGCGCTCGCCACGACCATTAGCAGTACCAACGTAGCAATCGCTGGCGCCTAGACGTGACGGTCAGGCTTCAATGACGGGGAAGTGGGAGGATTGCGCGTTTACGAGGCGGGCTGGTCGGCCGCTCAATCGATAGCGTCATTTGAGGCCCTGCCTCTCCCGCCTGCAACTGGGAGACACGCTCGTCCAATTCCTTGTCTACTTCCGTGAGACGATGGTTGAGGCGAAGGTAGTCCGTCCAGGTCGGCGTGCGGAATGTCTCTGTCCATTGCATGGGCTTCTGCAGGTTGCGCTGAAGCGTCCAGTTCCGAGCACCGACGCGGCTGTGGATATGCCTGCGCTGCCGCATGAGCTCGAGGAAGGCCTCGACATTTTTCTCGGCTATCTGATATTCGACCTTGACCACGATAGGACCGCTTCTCGGCTTCAAATTGAGAGCGACAGCTGGGGCGTGGAATTCCTCCAAAGGATCGGGCTCGGACTCGCGGCGCTCGCGTAGAGGAAACAGAATGCCAGCTGCGGCGAGCAGCAGCGCTCCAGCGGAACCCTCCAGCGCCCACGTCAGGGAATGGCTTTGGGAGACCGTGCCCCATACCCAGCTGCCGGCCGCGATGCCGCCATCTATCAATGC
>NZ_RZOS01000821.1:0-1420 GCF_004022605.1 Mesorhizobium sp. M4B.F.Ca.ET.089.01.1.1 | reverse complement strand
ACCTACAACAGCGTGTTCGGCCCGACGCTCAACGCCTTCGATCCGCTTCTCACCGCCGGCGGCTCGAGCGGCGGCGCTGCGGTAGCGCTGGCGCTCGACATGCTGCCGGTCGCCGACGGCAGCGACTTCGGCGGCTCGTTGCGCAACCCTGCCGCCTACAACAACGTCTACGGCTTCCGCCCCTCGCAGGGACTGGTCCCGGCCGGGCCGGACATCGATGTCTTCCATGCCCAGATGGGCGTCGAAGGGCCAATGGGCCGCAGCGTCCGCGACATCGCCCTGCTGCTCGACGAACAGGCCGGCCATCATCCGCGCGCCCCGCTGTCGCACGACAAGCAGGGTTCCTTCCTCGACGGACTGTCGACGAAGGCGACCGGCGGCCGCATCGCCTGGCTCGGCGATCTCGGCGGCCATCTGCCGATAGAGCCCGGCATCCTCGACCTTTGCCAGGCCGCGCTCGTCCGCTTCGCCGACGCTTCGTTCCAAAGCGAAGCACTGGTGCCGGACGTCGATTTCGAGGCGCTGTGGCAGGCCTTCGTCACGCTTCGCCAGGCGAGCAGCGGCTGCGCGCTCAAGGTCCACTACGACGATCCGGCCAGGCGCAACCTGCTGAAGCCGGAGGCCGTTTGGGAAGTGGAGCAGGCGATGCGCCTCACCGCGCCCGAGATCCATGCCGCCACGGTACGGCGCTCGTCCTGGCACCGGACGCTGCTCTCGATCTTCGATCGCTTCGACCTCGTCGCGCTGCCCACCGCGCAGGTCTTTCCCTTCGAGGTCGCCACCCACTGGCCGCGCGAAGTGGCCGGGCGCGCCATGGACAGCTACCATCGCTGGATGCAGGTCTCCGCCTTCGCCACGCTCGGCGGCTGTCCGGCGCTCAACGTACCCGTCGGCTTCGACAGCAAGGGCCGGCCGATGGGCATGCAACTGATCGGGCGGCCACGCGGTGACCTCGCCGTGCTCAAGGCCGGCGCGGCCTACGAGGCGACCTTGCCCTGGCAGGCAGGGGCAAGCTGAGGACCGCCTGTGGCGGCAGGCTGGCGCTTGCGCCGGCCTCGGCGCCGTGCATTGATCGCGTTCGGCCGCCGCCGGATCGGCGCCATCCTGCTTGAGGGAAGACCATGTCGCTGGAACTCTACGCCACCTATGTCGTCGCCTGCATCGTCATCGTCCTGGTGCCCGGCCCGACCGTCACGCTGATCATCGCCAACAGCATCCGCCACGGCTCGCGTGCCGGCCTTGCCAATGTCGCCGGCACCCAGGCCGGCCTCGCCATCATGATCGCCATCGTCGGCATCGGCCTCAACACGCTGATCGCCGGCATGGGGCACTGGTTCGAATGGGTCAGGCTGATCGGCGCCGCCTATCTGATCTGGATGGGCGTGCAGATGTTCCGTTCGAAAGGCACGCTGAACCCTGA
>NZ_RZOS01000820.1:0-1441 GCF_004022605.1 Mesorhizobium sp. M4B.F.Ca.ET.089.01.1.1 | reverse complement strand
CGTTCTCCTCGAGGTCGTTGTCGATGGTCTTCGGCGCGTGCACGAAGGCGATCGAGCCGCCGGCGGCGTCGGTCAGGATCTGCTGCGTGCCCGACGTGTCATTGCCGCCGATATAGATGAAGGCGTCGGCGCCGATCTTCTTCAGCCCGTTGAGGATCACCTCGCAATAGGCGGCGTCGGGCTTGTCGCGGGTCGAGCCGAGCGCAGCACTCGGCGTTGCCGCGATCAGCCTGAGCTGCTCTTCCGGAATGGCGGAGAGGTCGGCATAGTTGCCGTCGCGGATGCCGCGCACGCCGTGGATCGAGCCCAGCACCCTGGCCCCGGGATGGCGCTTGCGGATCTCCAGCGCGGCGCCGACGACCGTCTGGTTGATGACGGCGGTCGGGCCGCCGCCCTGCGCGATGACGAAAGTTCCGGCCATGCTTGCTTCTCTCCCGGGCGATGGTTTTGAGGCACCTTCGCCTGTCTTGCGGGATGACGCAACGGGAGAAAAGACCGCACTGGGACAAGTCGCCAAAACGGCCGCCGGCAGCGGCCGGGGATCAGACCACGACCACCGGGTTCTTCTTCGACACGCGGCTGTAGAGGTCGATGATGTCCTGGTTGATCAGGCGCACGCAGCCCGACGACATCGCCTGGCCGATGCTCCACCATTCCGGCGAGCCGTGGATGCGGTAGCCGGTGTCCTTGCCGTTCTGGAAGATGTAGAGCGCTCGCGCCCCGAGCGGGTTGGTGAGGCCGCCGGGCTGGCCGCCCTGCCATTTCACCAGTTCCGGCTTGCGCTGGATCATCTCCGGCGGCGGCGTCCAGACCGGCCATTCCTTGCCGTACTGGATGTTGGCGCGGCCCGACCAGCGGAAGCCGTCCTTGCCGATGCCGACGCCGTAGCGGATGGCTTCGCCGCCAGGCTGCACGAGGTAGAGCATGCGCTCCTGCAGGTGGACGACGATGGTCCCGGGCGCCTCGCCGGTCGTGTCGACGACGATCTGGCGGCGGAACTCCGGCTTGACCTTCATATAGGGCACCGCCGGCACCTCGAAGCCGCCATCGCTCAGCGACGCGTACATGACGTCGGGACCGGTGATGTTCTTGTCGACGCTGATGGCGGGGCGGATGGGCCGCACCGAGCCGGTGGTGACGTCGTCGAGCTGCAATTGCGGCAGTTCGAGCGTCTGGGTGCTGCAGCCGGCCATGCCGAGCAGCGCCATGGCGCCGGCGCCGGAAAGCATGGCGCGGCGGGAGAGCTGAATTTCGGTTTCGATTGCGTCGCCGTTCGGCGGCGTCAGATTTTGCGGCAACTCGCGCATGCACCAGACCCTACGCTGTCGGCGGGAAGCACGGTCCGGCCGGGATAACAGGCATTTTCATCAATCATGGTTGAAAAAGCGTGAAGGACCCGACTTTGGTCCTAAGGGCCGTCGCCGCGCCGGCAGGGCTGAAC
>NZ_RZOS01000081.1:0-18000 GCF_004022605.1 Mesorhizobium sp. M4B.F.Ca.ET.089.01.1.1 | reverse complement strand
CGCCGACCAGCATCCGGCCGTCGGTGGTCACGCCCGCTTGTCCCGCCCCGGATGCAGGAGGTGGCGCAGCTGCACCATCGCCATCGGGTGCGACAGGCTCTGCGCATCGGTCTCGAGCTGCAGCTCGTCGCCACCGCGCTTGGCAGTGCGCGCCAGGATCTCGTAGACGGCGGCCGTGGTCGACTGCAGCGCCTTGATCGGCAACTGGCCGGAGAGGATGCGTGCCAGATAGACGGCCGCCGTCAGGTCGCCCAGCCCGTTCGGCGGCTTGTCGATGATGCGATGCTCGGCAAGCAGCGCCTGCCTGGAATCGAGCAGCAGGTTGCCGGTGCCGCCGGCCATCATCGACGGCGCCGAGGTCACCAGCATGGTGGAGGGGCCGGCGTGAAGGGCGGCCGCCACCACCGATTTCAGGTCTGGAAGCGGCGCGCCGGCCATCCATTCCAGCTCGTAGCGGTTGGGCGTGGCGATGTCGGCGATCGGCATCAGCCGGTCGCGCAAGGCGATGGCCGTGGGTTCCGGCACGTAGAGCCCGCCGGAATCGCCCATCACCGGATCGCAGATATAGACGGCGTTGGGCGTCCTTTCCTTGACGGCGGCGACCAGCGAGGCGACAGCTTCGGCCTGGCCAGCCTCGCCGAGATAGCCGGACAGCACCGCGCCGACCTCGCCCAGCCAGGGCGCGCGCTCGAGATCGGCCATCAGCGCCTTGAACTGGTCGAGCGGCGGCACGATGCGGGTCGCCCGGCCGTGGCCCGGATGCCAGGGCAGGACGACGGTCGGCACCGCCCAGACCGGGAAGCCGAGCGTCTCCAGCGCGAAGACGGCGGCGCGGTTGCCGACCGAGCCGCGGGCGACATGGCTGGAGATGACGATGACCGCGCGCGGCGCGCCGGCTTTTTCAGCGTTCATGGATTTTCAGTCCTAACCGCCACGCGTGGCGAAATACACCAGCCAGGCGAGCAGGCCGATGGCGATGAGAAGCCCCAGCACCCGGCCGATGCGGGTGCCCCAATAGTCGATCGGATCCGAACGGTCGGCGTCCGCGGCGTTGACATGGTCGCGTGCGTCCTTGGCGGTCCGGGTGATGAACGAGGTGCCGCCCGGGCTGGTCTCCCGTTCCACGCGCTCGAGAATGCGGCGCGATTCGGTGTCGCTGTCCTGGCGCTTGGCCATGGCAATGTCCTGTTTTGCCGGGACCTTAGCCTGTTCGCCCGACCATTCACAGGGCCTGCCTGCAAGGCAGCGGGATCGCAGCGGAAGCTTTGCGGCCGAGGTCATTTTCTTGCGGGCGGATTGTGGTAATGCTTCGGGTGCAACTTCCGACGAGGGACCCAGATCATGTTTGCCCAGCGCCTCTCCTCCCCCTTCCGTCATCTGCCGGCCTTGCTGGTGATGGCCGTCGTGCTGCCGCTGCTCGCCGGCTGCGGCTACAACACCATCCCGACGGCGGAGGAGAACGCCAAGGCGGCCTGGAGCGAGGTGCTGAACCAGTACCAGCGTCGCGCCGACCTGATCCCCAACCTGGTGGAGACGGTGAAGGGTTACGCCGCGCATGAGAAGGACACGCTCGACGCGGTGGTCGAGGCGCGCGCCAAGGCGACGCAAATCACGGTGACGCCGGAAACGCTGAAGGATCCCGAAGCCCTCAAGAAATTCCAGGATGCCCAGGCCGGGCTGACCAGCGCGTTGTCGCGGCTGATCGCGGTGTCGGAAGCCTATCCCGATCTCAAGGCCAACCAGAATTTCCTCGCCCTGCAGGCGCAGCTCGAAGGCACCGAGAACCGCATCGCGGTGGCGCGACGCGACTACATCCAGGCGGTCAAGGACTACAATCTGACGCTCAGGACCTTCCCGTCGGTGCTGTGGGCGACCTTCTGGTTCCGCAGCAACGAGCCCTTCGCCAACTTCACCGTCGACGAAGACAAGATGCAGCCGCCGAAGGTCGATTTCGGCACCAAGCAGGGCGGTTGAACGATCACCTAGCGGGTCTGGTCCCTGTCGGCCTTGAGCTCCGTCCCACCCCCCTCTGTCCTGCCGGACATCTCCCCCGCAAGGGGGGAGATCAGCCGTCATCTGCGCTTTCGCCAATCTCGGACGTTTGAAGATGTGGGCCGACGGGGAAGCTGCCAATCTCCCCCCTTGCGGGGGAGATGGCCGGCAGGCCAGAGGGGGGTGGGACGGAGTGCGAGCGTTGGGGTCCTTCTCGCCCTTCTGGTCCTCCTCCTCCCGCTCACCGCCTTCGCCGCCGATCTCATCGCTCTCACCGGCCGCGTCGTCGACAATGCCGGCATCATCGACGCCGCGACCAAGGCCGCGCTGACGCAAAAACTGGCCGATTTCGAGCAGAAGGGCTCCGACCAGATCGTCGTCGCGACCATTCCCAGCCTCGACGGCGAGGAAATCGAGCCCTACGCCAACCGGCTGTTCCGCTTCTGGAAGCTCGGTCAGGCCAAGGAAAACAACGGCGTGCTTCTGCTGGTGGCGAAGAACGACCGCAAGATGCGCATCGAGGTCGGCTACGGGCTCGAAGGCACGCTGACCGACCTGCACACCAAGCTGATCATCGAGAACGACATGGTGCCGGCCTTCCGCGCCGGCGATTTCTCCGGCGGCATCAGCAAGGCCGTCGACGACATGATCATGGTGCTGGAGGGCAATCCGGAGGAGCTCGAGGCGCGCGGCAAGCGCAATCCGGCCAATGACAGCCCGGTAGATCCCATCCTCATGCTGTTCATCATCCTGTGGGCGACGATATTTCTCGGTGGCCTGGCGATGGCGTTCCTGCCGCCGATCTTCGGCACGCAACTGTCGCCGGGCGTGTATCGGTGGCTGGGCATGACCTTTCGCTACGGTCACGGCGCGCGGACTTCAAGCCGTGGCTGGACGACCGGCAGCGGCAGCGGCTGGTCGACGGGCAGTTCCGACAGCGGCTGGTCGTCCGGGAGTTCAGGCGGGAACTGGTCGTCCGGTTCGAGCGGCGGATTCTCGGGCGGCGGCGGCTCGTCCGGCGGCGGCGGATCTTCAGGGAGCTGGTGAGAAAGATGGCAACACGACCTATCAGCCCGCAGGATCATGAGCGCATCGCCGGGGCGATCCGCGCCGCCGAGACGAGGACCGACGGCGAGATCTACTGCGTGGTGGCGCATGCCAGCGACGGCTATTTCTTTCCCGCCGCCTTCATGGTGACGCTCGGCACGCTCATCGTCAGCCTTGGCGTCGCCTATGGGCTCGAGGCCTGGTGGCTGTCGATCCGCCTGCCGCATTTCGTTTTCGCCGAGCTGCTGGCGCTGGCCTCGGCGCTGCTGCTTTTGTGGGCGCTGCCGGGATTGCGCATCCATTTCGTGCCGCACCACCTGCGCTACCAGGCGGCGCACCTCAACGCGGTCAAGCAGTTCCTTGCCCGCAACGTCCATCGCACCGCGGCGCGTACCGGCGTGCTGATCTTCGTCTCGATCGCCGAGCGTTACGCCGAGGTGGTTGCCGATGCCGGCATCAACAGCAAGGTCGGCCAGAATGTCTGGGACGGCGTGGTCCGCGACCTTACCGCGCACGCCGGCGACGACCGGCTCGCCGACGGGTTCATCAAGGCCGTCGAATCGGTGGGCGCGGTGCTGGCCGAGCATTTCCCTGTCACGGCAGGCGATGCCAACGAACTCGACGATCATCTCGTCGAGATCTGAGAGCCTGCCTGTAAACGCTGCTCTGCCGGACGCCTGACGCGGTTTTCTGCGCTTCCGATGCTCACGGACCAGAAAGTCCGCTGCGCTTCGATTCTCGAAAACCACGCCACCCGCCTTCGGCAGAGCGCGTTTCCAGCCAGGCTCTGCCCTCCTCGTCGGCGTATCATCCGCCTGTGCGAAAGGATGGGAGTGGCTGGCAGGACTCTTTGCAATCGGGCGATGCGGGTTTATGGTTAAGCAATCATGAACACGCTGATCATCGATATCAGGAAAGCCGAGCCGCGCGATGCCGGCGCGATCGCCGACGTGCACCAGGAGGCCTGGCGCGGCGCCTATTCAGGCATTATCCCGCATCGCACGCTGACCTCGATGATCAACCGCCGCGGCCCCGACTGGTGGGCGAATGCGATTCGCCGTGCCGCCACCGTGCTGGTGGTCGAGATCGGCGGCACGATCGCCGGCTACGCCACGATCGGCAAGAACCGCGCCCGCGAGCTCAGGCAGCAGGGCGAAATCTATGAGCTTTACCTGCGCCCGGAATACCAGGGGATCGGGCTCGGCAGCCGGCTGTTCAGGGCGGCGCGCGCGCGGCTCGCCGATCACGGGCTGAAAGGTATGGTCGTGTGGGCGCTCGAGGACAACCAGAACGCGCTTGCCTTCTATGCCGGCGCCGGCGGCCGCGACATCGCTGAAGGCGTCGAGATCTTCGAGCAAAAGGCGCTGAAGAAGGTCGCCTTCGTCTGGGAATGAATGCCGCGTTCCGGCGTCGTTATTGTCCCCGCACGATTCGCCGCATTGCACCATGACGCTTCCGCCGCTATCGGTCTGACAAATCGAGAGAGGGATTTGAGCCATGCGCATCGAAGCGATTGCCACCGGGAAGAACCCGCCGGAAGACGTCAACGTCATCATCGAGGTGCCGATCGGCGGCGAGCCGATCAAATACGAGATGGACAAGGAGGCCGGCACGCTGTTCGTCGACCGCTTCCTGCACACCTCCATGCGCTATCCCGGCAATTACGGCTTCGTGCCGCACACGCTGTCGGGCGACGGCGATCCGATCGACGTGCTGGTCTGCAACACGCGCGCTCTGGTGCCGGGCTGCGTCATCAACGTGCGGCCGATCGGCGTGCTGATCATGGAAGACAATGCCGGCCAGGACGAGAAGGTGATCGCGGTGCCGTCGCCCAAGCTGACGCTGCGCTACGAGAACGTCACCGAATACACGCACCTGCCCGAGATCACGCGTGATCAGGTGCAGCACTTCTTCGAGCACTACAAGGATCTCGAGCCCGGCAAGTGGGTCAAGATCGAGGGCTGGCACGATTCCAAATACGCCAAGAAGATGATCGTCGACGCGATCGAACGGGCGAAGGCGGCGAAGTAGGATATGCTGGGGATGTGCGCAAACCGCTAAGCGTCGGCGCCGCCCCTCATCCGCCTGCCGGCACCTTCTCCCCGTATAGTGACGGGGAGAAGGGAGATTGCCGCAGCCTCGACGTTCGTTTGGCGGCGTTGTCGATTGGCGAAATCATCGATCAGAGCACCTTTCTCCCGGTCACTATACGGGGAGAAATGCCCGGCAGGGCAATGGGCGGCAGCGCCTATCTGCGATGGAACGGCCCTCCTCATGCGGTCGTCCCCGAGACGTAATAAGTCAGTTATCCACGCGGCCAAAGTCAGGCGGGTTGCCGATCAGCACGCGCTTGTCCTTGCCGCAGGCGAAGGTCTTCGCCTTTTCGTCGGCGAGCTTGCGCGCCTGGTCGTTGGCCTGCGGATTGCCGGTGGCCAGCACCAGGCCGATCGTGCAGCCCTGCTGGGTGTCCGGCTGGGCGACCTTGGCGACGACCAGGACCTGGATCGGCTTGTCCTCGCCGTCGGGCTTGCTGACCTCGCGGCGGTGGATGACGGCGAATGGAATGGCGACGTCGCCGTTGGTCTCGATGCGCCATTCGACCCTGGGCCCGGCCGTATTGAGACCGGAGAAGCTTTCCCAGACCGAGGTCATGTCGCTCGACGGGAACCCGTAGAACAGCGATTCGCGGGCGTCGTCGAAACCGATCAGCACCGGATAGCCGCGATAGCCTGAGCAGGCGAGGCTCGCCCAATCGCCCTCGCCCTCGGCAGCCTGCGCGTAGGTCACGCAGTCCTTCTCCCAGTCGAGATCGGTGTAGACGCTGGATATGTCGCCGGCATGGGCGGCCTGGCAGAGACCGGCAAGGACAAGCGGGATCAGAATAGCGCGCATGGCGGACAACTCCGGTGAGGTGCCGCAGCGTACCGCCAATCGCTATTTCTTCAAGCTGGCCTCAATCAGCAAGTCGGCGTTGCGGGCGACCGACGCCGCCGGTCCGCCGCGGCCGAACAACTGGCCGCTGATATAGGCGCCCTCGATCAGCAGCAGCAGGCCGTCGCCAAGCGTGTCGGCATCGGCGGCGCCCATCGCGCTCGCCATGGCGCGCAGGCGGCGGCGCAGTTCCTGTTTGTTGGCCTCGCTGACGATGCGCGCCGGATGGCTGTGATCGGGATATTCCACCGCCGCATTGGTCATGCCGCAGCCGCGATAGTCGGGTTTTTGCGTGCGTTTGCCGACGCGCGTAAGGAAGGCGACGATCTGCGCGCGCGGGTCGCCCGGATGCGCAGCCACCGCCTCGTCGAAGCGTTCCCAGAATTCGAGGTCGTATTTGCGCAGATAGGAGGCGGCGAGTTCGTCCTTGGAGGGAAAGCTGCGGTAGAGGCTGGGCTTGGTGACGCCGGCGCGCCTGACGATCTCGTCGACGCCGATCGCCCTGATGCCTTCGCGATAGAAGAGGTCGCGCGCCACGTCGAGGATCTTGTCGGCCGCCTTCGGATGCGCCGGCGGCTGAGCCGAGCTGATGGACGCTTCAATTTTTTTGTCCGATGGCATGCAACGACTCAATGTTACTGACCGGTACGTATTCATAGCGCCATCCAATTGCAACGTACCGGTCAGTAACATGATAGCTCAGTCTCGTCCGTTTGGCCAGCGCTACGCTTTCGTCGTGGTCGGCGTCATCTTTCTCTGCCTGCTGATCGCGGCCGGGCTTCGTTCGGCGCCGTCGGTGATGATGCTGCCGCTGGAGGAGAGCTTCGGCTGGCGGCGCGACGTCGTCTCGCTGGCGGCCGCGATCGGCATCTTCCTCTATGGCCTGACCGGGCCGTTCGCCGCCGCGCTGATGGAGCGGATCGGGCTGCGCCGCACGCTGCTTATCTCACTGCTGGTGATGTCGGGCTCGACGGCGCTCAGCCTGCTGATGACCAAGCCGTGGCATCTGCTGATCACCTGGGGCGTGTTTTCCGGCATCGGCTCGGGCGCGGTCGCCACCGTGCTTGGCGCCACCATCGTCAACCGCTGGTTCAAGACCAATCGCGGCCTGGTGATGGGGCTGATGTCGGCTTCGAGCGCCACCGGCCTGCTGGTGTTCCTGCCGTTGCTTGCCTCGCTGGCGCAGGCGGGTGGCTGGAAGCCGGTCGCCATCGCCATCGCGATCGCCACCGCGGCGCTGGTGCCGGTGGTGTGGCTGCTGGTGCCGGAGCGTCCAGCCTCGATCGGCCAGGTGCGCTATGGCGCCGAGCCGAACGACGTGCCGCCGGTGCCGCCGGCCTCGCAGGGCAATTTCCTGGCGCATACGCTCGGCACCTTGCGCCGCGCCGCCGGTACCCGGGTGTTCTGGTACCTGTTCGCCACCTTCTTCGTCTGCGGCTTCACCACCAACGGCCTGGTCGGCACGCATCTCATCGCCTTCTGCGGCGACATGGGCATCGGCGAGGTGCAGGCGGCCGGCCTGTTGTCGATGATGGGCATCTTCGACCTGATCGGCACGACGCTGTCGGGCTGGCTCACCGACCGTTTCGATCCGCGCAAGCTGCTCGGCGTCTACTATGCCATCCGTGGCCTGTCGCTGATCTATTTGCCCTATTCCGGCTTCTCGGCGGTCAGCCTGATCATCTTCGCCGTGCTCTACGGGCTCGACTGGATCGCCACCGTGCCGCCGACCCTGAGGCTCGCCAACGAGGCCTTCGGCGACCGCAGCGGCCCGATCGTCTTCGGCTGGATCGTCGCCGGCCACCAGGTGGGTGCTGCGGCCGCCGCCGCCTTCGGCGGCACGATGCGCGAGCTGCAGGGCAACTACGAGCTGGCCTTCATGATCGCCGGCATGACCGCGATCGCGGCGGCCTGTATCTCGCTCTTGATCAACACGAGCAGGCCGGCGTTCGAGCCGGAGCCGCAGGCGGCTTGAGGCGCGTCGATATTCGGGTGAGGCCGGCCTGCAAATGACGGTCTCCTGCGCTTCCGGTGCTCACGTACGTTAAGTACGCTCCGCTCCGGTTCTCGGAGACCGCCATTTTCGGCTCGTCCTGACCCGAATCTCGTCACGCCTTCCGGCGCTGGCGTCGCCGTCGCCAGCCTGTTCATTGTTATCAAAACTTCATGGTTCCGAGATGCGCCTGAAACATTGAGGCGGGAGCTTGGGGGCGACGTTCAACGCCATCCAGGAGACAGCCATGAACAAGATCTCGATGACCCGCCGCGCCTTCGTCAGCTCGGCGAGCGCATTCAGCCTGGTCGGCGCCTCGGGCCTCGCGCTGCCCTATTATTCGCGCGCCAGCCAGCGGCCTGCCTTCACCCATGGCGTCCAGTCCGGCCATGTCGATGCCGCAAGCGGCATGGTGTGGACGCGCACGGACCGTCCGGCGCGCGTGATGTTCGAAGTGTCGTCGACGGAGAGCTTCGCCAACGCCACCAGGCTCGCGCCGCTCGATACGTCGCCGGCCAGCGACTTCACGGTGAAGCGGCTGCTCACCGATCTTGCCGCCGACCAGGACATCTTCTATCGCATGGTCGCGGCCGACCTCGCCGACATCAACGCCGTTTCCGAGCCGATCGTCGGCCGCTTCCGCACCGCGCCTGCCTCCAAGCGCGACATCCGCTTCGCCTGGTCGGGCGATACCGCCGGCCAGGGCTGGGGCATCGACGAGACCGGCATGAAGACCTACGCCACCATCGGCAAGCATACGCCGGATTTCTTCCTGCATTCCGGCGACACGATCTATGCCGACGGCGTGATGAAGGACGAGGTCGACCTGCCCGGCGGCGGCAAGTGGAAGAACGCAGTGCTGATCGACGAGAAGCGCAAGGTGGCGCAGACGCTCGACGAATATCGGGCGCAGTGGAAATACAACATGATGGACAGGAATGTTCTCGGCCTCTCCGCCATCTGCCCGACCTTCTACCAGTGGGACGACCACGAGGTGGTCAACAACTGGTCGGATTCCAAGGACCTCAGCAGCGACGACCGTTATTCGGAAAAATCCATCCATGTGCTGGCGGCGCGGGCGGCGCGCGCCTTCCACGAGATGACGACGATCCGCTACGAGCCGGCCGAGCCCGGCCGCGTCTATCGCAGAATAGCCTATGGGCCGCTGCTCGACGTGTTCTTCCTCGACATGCGCTCCTATCGCGGCCCGAACGGCCCGGACATGCAGGACACGATGACGCCGGAATCGCGCATGCTGGGCGAGCAGCAGACCAAATGGCTGAAGCGGGAACTCGCGAATTCCAGGGCGACCTGGAAGATCATTGCCGCCGACATGCCGCTTGGCCTGGTGGTGTGGAACGACGGCACCAAGAAGGTGGGCGCCGAGGCCGTCAGCAATGGCGACAACGGCCTGCCCAAGGGGCGCGAGCTCGAGATCGCCGACCTGCTGCGTTACATCAAGAACGCCGGCATCAGCAACACGGTGTGGCTGACCGCCGACGTCCACTACACGGCCGCGCATTACTACAATCCCGAAAAGGCGCAGTTCCAGGATTTCAATCCGTTCTGGGAATTCGTCTCCGGCCCGATCCATGCCGGCACGTTCGGTCCCAACGATTTCGACATGACCTTCGGCCCGGAGCTGAAGTTCATCAAGGCGCCGACCGCCGAGCAGGGCCAGAACCTGCCGCCGTCGGCCGGCCTGCAGTTCTTCGGCCTGGTCGACATTTCAGGCGCCACCGAGCAGCTGACGGTGCGGCTGATGGATCGCGACGACAACGAGCTCTACAAGGTGACGCTCGACCCGGTGCGCTCGGCTTAGGAGACTGTTGGTAATTCTACTGCGGCGGCCATCTGCTGGCGCTTTCTGACTCGCCGGAGCGAATTTCGAAACAGTCTCTAGGAGGACGACCGCCGCGACCGGTGGTCGTCAGTCCGGATAGCAAGTCGCGGGAATCTTCGGCCTCACGGCGCTGTCGCAGCCGGCGTCCTGCTGCCGCTGCTTGAAGGCGGCGCTGACGGGGCCGGTCACAACGGGGTCGACGCCGTCGGGGGCGTCGGCGAACATCTGCTCCGCCGTCTGCGTGTCGGGGGGCAGAGCGGGATTTCCCTTGAGTGTCGCGGCCGACTGCGCGGCGCTCACCGCCAGCAGCACGGTAAGGCCTGCCCAGGCCAGGATCGGACGCAATCTGATGAAAGAATCGGTCATGGGAGTCGAACTGCCCGGACCCCGAAAGGTTCCGCCCTGGTGAATTGATACATTTGACGCAAAGACGCTTAAGAATTGGTAACCACATATTTGGGTACGAGCCTCCCCTTTCGCAAATGCGAAAAACCCTGTATGAGCCGCGCAACCGAAAAAGGCGGCGCCTCTGGGCCTGCTGCCTGCAACGCTCCCGAGACCAGACACATGAACCTCCGCAATATCGCGATCATCGCGCACGTCGACCATGGAAAAACCACCCTCGTCGACCAGCTCCTGAAACAGTCCGGCGCCTTCCGCGACAACCAGCGCGTCGCCGAGCGCGCCATGGATTCCAACGACCTCGAAAAGGAACGCGGCATCACCATCCTGGCCAAGGCGACCTCGGTCGACTGGCACGGCACCCGCATCAACATCGTCGACACGCCGGGCCACGCCGATTTCGGCGGCGAGGTCGAGCGCATCCTGTCGATGGTGGATTCGGCGATCGTGCTGGTCGATGCCGCCGAAGGGCCGATGCCGCAGACCAAGTTCGTCGTCGGCAAGGCGCTCAAGGTCGGCCTGAAGCCGATCGTCGTCATCAACAAGATCGACCGCCCGGACGCCCGCCATGTCGAGGTGGTCAACGAGGTGTTCGATCTCTTCGCCGCGCTCGACGCCACCGACGAGCAGCTCGACTTCCCGATCCTCTACGGCTCGGGTCGCGACGGCTGGGTTTCGGAAAATCCAGAAGGCCCGAAGGACCAGCAGCTGGCGCCGCTGTTCGACCTCGTCGTCAAGCATGTGCCGGCGCCGACCGTGCATCCCGGCCCGTTCCGCATGATCGGCACCATCCTGGAAGCCAATCCCTTCCTCGGCCGCATCATCACCGGCCGCATCGAGTCCGGCTCGCTGAAGGCCAACCAGGCGGTCAAGGTGCTGCACCATGACGGCACCCAGATCGAGACCGGCCGCGTCTCCAAGATCCTCGCTTTCCGCGGCCTCGAGCGCCAGCCGATCGACGAAGCCCAGGCGGGCGACATCGTCGCCATCGCCGGCCTGTCGAAGGGCACCGTCGCCGACACATTCTGCGACCCGACGGTGACCGAGCCGCTGCACGCGCAGCCGATCGATCCGCCGACGGTGACGATGTCCTTCCTCGTCAACGACAGCCCGCTCGCCGGCACGGAAGGCGACAAGGTGACCAGCCGCGTCATCCGCGACCGCCTGCTGCGCGAGGCCGAAGGCAATGTCGCGCTGAAGATCGAGGAATCGCCGGAAAAGGATTCCTTCTTCGTCTCCGGCCGTGGCGAATTGCAGCTCGCGGTGCTGATCGAGACGATGCGCCGCGAAGGGTTCGAGATCGCCGTGTCGCGGCCGCGCGTCGTCATGCAGAAGGGCGAGAACGGCGAATTGCTGGAGCCGGTCGAGGAAGTCGTCATCGACGTCGACGAGGAGCATGCCGGCGTCGTCGTGCAGAAGATGTCGGAGCGCAAGGCCGAGATGGTCGAATTGCGCCCCTCCGGCGGCAACCGCCAGCGCCTGGTCTTCCACGCGCCGACGCGCGGCCTGATCGGCTACCAGTCGGAACTGTTGACCGATACGCGCGGCACCGCGGTGATGAACCGGCTGTTCCACGCCTACGAGCCTTACAAGGGCGAATTGCCGGGCCGCACCAACGGCGTGCTGATCTCCAACGAGCAGGGCGAATCGGTCGCCTATGCGATGTGGAACCTGGAGGATCGCGGCCCGATGGTCATCGATCCGGGCGTCAAGGTCTACCAGGGCATGATCATCGGCATCCACTCCAGGGACAACGACCTCGAGGTCAATGTGCTGAAGGGCAAGAAGCTCACCAACATCCGCGCCGCCGGCAAGGACGAGGCGGTGAAGCTGACGCCGCCGATCCGCATGACGCTGGAGCGCGCGCTGGCCTGGATCCAGGACGACGAGCTGGTCGAGGTGACGCCGAAGACGATCCGGCTGCGCAAGCTTTATCTCGACCCGAACGAACGCAAGCGCTTCGAGAAGTCGGCCAAGGCGGTCGGCGCGGCGTAAGGTTTTCGACGGAGCAATCATCGAGGGAGGGAGCACTGCTCCCTCCCTTTTTCGTTTCTACGCGCCGGCAGCGGCGACGATGGTGTCGCGATCCGGTTCGTCGCTCAGATCGATACGGATGGCCATGCCGTCGCGCGGCGGCCTGCGCAGCGCCCTGGCGCCATCAAGCTCGACGCAAAGCTGCCGCCGCTCTTCCCAGGCCTGAAGCCGCGAGCGCGAGACGCCGAGTTCGCCGGCCAGCAACCGGTCGAGCCGCAAGGGCACAGGCATTTCCAGAGTGAGCCGCAGCTCCAGCATGGTCGTATGTTCCGGCCGACGTTCCAGCACATGCCTTTCAACGGCGACGTCTGGGAACTCCTCGATGCGTCCGACGTGGCTCCTCAGTACGGCGGCATCGAAGGCATGACGCCGGGCCAGCGCCGGGTCGTTGCTTTCGAGCGCCGCGAGCAGCGCCGGCTCGATGTCGCGGCGCTTGCGGCGCTCGAAGATGGCGAAATTCCAGGAATTGTCGCAATCGACGCAGCGGTAGATCAGCCAGGCGTCGATGCGCTTGCCGTTGGCGTTGACGCGGAATTTGCCGCTCGATCGATATGGCCTGAGGCCGCCGCAGCGATTGCAGCTGATGAGAGGTCGAGGCGCGATCTCGGGCGCGATCGCCCAGCGGATACGCAAGAGTCCAGACATGCCGAAAGCCCTTCCCGTCGGGAAGTTCGCCAGGTCGGCCATGTCGAGTTGCCCGGGCGGGCACGGCGTGGCTGGAGAGCTGCGGCTTTAAGGAAATCAGGCGTCGCGCGGCGCGCGACAGGTTCAGCAATGCCAAACCGGTCTCGAACCGCCGCCTGAGGAACACATGAAATGATCGGGACGCCGCAACTGCAGCGCCCTGTGTTTTCAGGAGAGTTGACGAGACCGGCGGTTACTGAGGCAAAGTGAAGCTCGAAACGAATGTCGGGGCGGCTCTTCTAGCCGCGGCCGACGGGAACGGCAAGACGGCAATTGTCGAGATCGGCGCCGCCGCGACCGAAGGGATTGCCTGTTCTTTGCCAATGCTGCCGTTGCTGGCTAGATTGGCAGCCAAACCTCAGATCGGAGTTTTTTGGCCATGCATCTCACCTCGCTGCTGATCTTCGCCGCCGCGCTTTTCGTCGCCGCCGGCTCGCCCGGCCCGTCGATCGCCGCTCTTGTCGCGAGGGTGATCTCGAAGGGTTTTCGCGACGTGTTCCCGTTCCTGCTCGCCATGTGGATCGGCGAGGGCATCTGGCTGTCGCTGGCGGTGTTCGGGCTGGCCGTGGTGGCGCAGACCTTTCATCTCGCCTTCGTCGCCGTGAAATGGGCGGGCGTCGCCTATCTCGCCTATCTGGCGTGGAAGATGTGGACCGCGCCCGTCGAGGCGAAGGAAGGCGAGATGCCGCGCGAGGATTCGCCGGCAAAACTGTTCTTCGCCGGCATGGCGGTGACACTGGGCAACCCCAAGATCATGATGTTCTATCTGGCACTGCTGCCGACCATCATCGATCTTGCCTCGGTCAGCGTCGTCGGCTGGATGGAACTGACGGCGACCATGGCGGTGGTCCTGGTCGCCATCGATCTTGCCTGGGTGATCGCCGCCGCGCAGGCCCGCAAGCTGCTCAAAAGCAGGCGGGCGATGAAGATCGCCAACCGCGTCAGCGCCGCCACCATGGCAGGCGCCGCCGCCGCGATCGCGGCCCGTTCCTGAACGGCTACATCATCTCGATGATCGGCGCGATCTCGACGGTGAAGGCCGGGTCCATCAGGATCGGGCAAGCCTTGGCCTTGGCGACGGCGTCGTCGATATCCCTGGCTTCGACGATGGTGTAGCCGGCGGTCGGATTGCTGCCGCCATTGTTCTCGACCTTGCCGCTCGCCAGCACCGTCTTCGACATGCCGACCGGATTGCCGCCGTCGACCACGGCCGGGCCGAGCTTGTCGTACCAGCCGGTCCACGCATCCATGGCCGCCTTCCGCTCAACCTCGTCGGTCGGCATCTTGCCGGAGCCATGATAGACATAGAGAAACTTCGCCATGTTCTCCTCCCTTGATCGGCGGCATCGAACCGGCATGCGGCCATGCCGCTTGGCGATATACGGCTGAGCCGCAATCGTGTTGATATGCGGCGATGCCGCAATCGTTGATATGCGGCGATGCCGCAATCCTTGATCATCGGACCAAAACGGCGGAGAAGCAATGACAATGCGCGATATCTAAAATAGTGCCGCCGCCTAGCGTGCCATGGCGTGGTACGCGTCGTTCGGGCGCATGTCTATCGCGGCCGCCACCCGGTTCGACATGTTGAAGAAGGCGGCGGTCGAGGCGATGTCCCAGATGTCGCGGTCGGAAAAGCCTGCCTTGCGCAAGGCGGCGCGGTCGCCCTCGACGATCTTCGCCGGCTCCTCCGTCAGCTTGACGGCGAATTCGAGCATCGCGGTCTGCCTGGGTGAAAGGTCGGCGGCGCGGAAATTCATCACCATCATCTCGCCGAGGGAAGGGTCGCCGGAAAGCTGGCGCACCGCGGCGCCATGCGCGGTCAGGCAATAGTAGCAATGGTTGATCGAGGAGACGACGACGGCAATCATCTCGCGCTCCAGCTTCGACAGGCTGGACTCGCCCAGCATCAGGTCGTTGTACATGTCAGTGAAGGCGCGCAGCTTCTTCTCGTCGAAGGCGTAGGCCTTGAGCACGTTGGGGACGAGGCCAAGCTTTTCCTCGCATTTGGCGAAATAGGCTTTCGTCGCCTCGCTGAGCTCGGCCTGGGCGAGGTCGAGCGCGGTGATCTTGCCGGTCGTTTTGGCGGTCTTGCTTGCACTCATTGGGCTTCGTCCTTCTCATTCGCTGCCGATTTGCGATCAAAATTCCGAAGAATCTTTGCAAGCCGTCAAACCTTTGTCGCCAAACGGCGGTCATCTGCTACCATAATCGCAAAAGCATGTGACGGGAGGGACTTCACATCATGGCCAGCCTCAAAACCGCAAGCCAGCCGAAGAAGACGGTTCCAGCAAAGGGAGGCGCGGCGAAGGGAGGCGAAAGGCCGGGTCGGCTTGCCGACTATCTTCTTGCCCGCGCGCCGGCCGAGGACGTCGCCGCCTACGAGGTTGCCGATCTCGAGCGTGCCGCCGATCTTGCCGGGCGAGCCGTCGCCAGGCACAAGAAGGGCGACTGCATCGTCGCGATCGACGTCGATTCCGGCGTGGCGCGCCAGGGCCGGCCGGTGACGGTGGTCACCGTCGTCAATGACAATATGCCGTTCCTGTTCGATTCCATCCTGGGCGAGATCACCGAGAGCGCCGGCGAGCCGCTGCTGGTCACACATCCGGTCGTCACCGTCAGGCATGGCAAGGCTGGCGTCGAGGAAATCCTCGGCGATGGCGGTTTCGCCAAGGGCGACGGCAGCCACGACCGGCTGAGCGTCGTGCATGTCCATATCGGCCGGCTGTCCGCCGACCAGGCCGAAGCGCTGGCCGGGCGCTTGAGGAAGCTGCTGGTCCAGGTGCGCGCCGCCGTCACCGACTGGAAGCCGATGCTCGCCCGCCTCGACCAGGCGATCTCGGAATTCCGCTACGCGCCGGTGCCGCTCGACAAGGCGCACGTCACCGAGGCGATCGCCTTCCTCGAATGGCTGCGCGACGACAATTTCACCTTCCTCGGCATGCGCGAGTTCAAATACACCGGCGGCGAAAAGAGCGGCACGCTGGAGCGCGCCGACAAGCCCGGCCTCGGCATCCTGTCCGACCCGGATGTGCTGGTGCTGAGGCGCGGCACCGAAGCGGTGACGACGACGCCCGAGATCCGCGCCTTCCTGCACGGTCCGGAGCCGCTGATCGTCACCAAGGCAAACGCCAAATCGTCGGTGCACCGCCGCATCTATCTCGATTACATCGGCGTCAAGACCTACACCGCCAAGGGCACGCTGCTCGGCGAATTGCGCATCGTCGGCCTGTTCACCTCGACCGCCTACACGCGCTCGGTGATGAAGATCCCCTATCTCAGGTCGAAGGCGGAGACGATCATCGCCAAGTCCGGCTTCAACCCAAGCGACCATTCCGGCAAGGCGCTGATCAACGTGCTGGAAAGCTATCCGCGCGATGAGTTGTTCCAGGTGCCGGTGCCGATCCTGCGCAAGCATGCCGAGGCCATTCTCGGCCTGATCGAGCGGCCGCGCGTCAGGGCGCTGGTGCGCGCCGACCAGTTCGACCGCTTCGTCTCGATCCTGGTCTTCGTGCCGCGCGACCGCTACGACAGCGTCGCGCGCGAGAAGATCGGCACCTATCTCAAGACCGTGTTCGAAGGGCGGCTGTCGGCCTATTACCCCGCCTTCCCGGAAGGCGGGCTGGCGCGCGTCCATTTCATCATCGGCCGCTCCGGCGGCAAGACGCCGAAGGTCGAACAGGCGGCCATCGAGGCGGCGATCCGCGACATCGTGCGGACCTGGGACGATGCGCTGCGCGAGACCGCGGCCGAAACCGGCACGGACAGAGCGCTGACGGCAATCGCCGCGCGCTTTTCGGAAAGCTATCGCGACTCCTTCTCGCCGGCGGTGGCGCTGGCCGATGCCGGGCGGATCGCCAGGATCGACGCCGCCAATCCGATCGCCATCGACTACTACCGCCATGCCGACCAGAAGCCGCACCAGGCGGCCCTCAAGATCTATCACCATGGCAGCCCGGTGGCGCTGTCGCGGCGCGTGCCGGTGCTGGAGAACATCGGCTTCCGCGTCATCAGCGAGCGCACCTTCGAGGTCGGCGACGATCCGTCCGGCATGGTCTTCATCCACGACATGGAGTTGGAGAACAGCTACGGCAAGCCGATCGACCTCACGGACGGCGGGGCGCTGTTCGAGGACGCGTTTCTGTCGGTGTGGCGCGGCGACGTCGACAATGACGGTTACAACGGTCTCGCCCAGACCGCCGGCCTGTGGTCCGGCGAGGTCACCATCCTGCGCGCCTATGGCCGCTATCTGCAGCAAGCCGGCATTCCGCAAAGCCAGGACTTCATCGCCGCCGCGCTCAACCGCTATCCCGACATCGCGCGTGGCCTGCATGCGCTGTTCGTCGCCCGCCTCGGGCCGACGGCCGAAACCGAAGGCGCGGTGGCGGCCAAGCACCTCAAGGCCAAGATCAAGGACGCACTGGAGGAGGTGCCGAACATCGATGACGACACCATCATCCGCCGCTACCTCAATCTGATCGAAGCCTCGCTGCGCACCAATCATTTCGTTGCCGGAACGAAAGAGCGAGGCCAGTCGCTGGCGATCAAGCTCGATTCGCAAGCGGTCGACGGGCTGCCGGCGCCGCGGCCGTGGCGCGAGATCTTCGTCTATGGCTCGGAGGTCGAGGGCGTGCATCTGCGCTTCGGCCCGGTGGCGCGCGGCGGCCTGCGCTGGTCGGACCGCGCCCAGGACTACCGCACCGAGGTGCTCGGCCTGGTCAAGGCGCAGCAGGTGAAGAACGCGGTCATCGTGCCGGTCGGCGCCAAGGGCGGCTTCTATCCCAAGCGCCTGCCGGTCGGCGGCAGCCGCGACGCGATCTTCGAGGCCGGCACCTCGGCGTACAAGAACTATGTCTCCAGCCTGCTGTCGATCACCGACAATATCGGCATCGACGGCGTCATCCCGCCGGCCGGCGTGGTGCGGCGCGATCCTGACGATCCCTATTTCGTCGTCGCCGCCGACAAGGGTACGGCGACCTTCTCCGACACCGCCAACGCGATTTCCGAGAAGCACGGCTTCTGGCTGGACGATGCCTTCGCCAGCGGCGGCTCGGCCGGCTACGACCACAAGAAG